>JAAYPG010000032.1 GCA_012519905.1 Clostridiales bacterium
AACTTATTTTGTGCCACCAGGAATTAATGCAGAGATACATAAGGTAGTAGTTAAAAATACTTCAAATACAAGAAAAGAAATTAAGCTATTCTCCTTTGTGGAATGGTGTTTATGGAATGCCCTAGATGATATGACCAATTTCCAAAGGAATTATAGCACCGGAGAGGTTGAGGTTAAGGGCTCAGTTATTTATCATAAGACAGAGTACAAGGAAAGAAGAAATCACTATGCCTTCTTCTCTGTAAATACACCTATTTGTGGTTTTGATTCAGATAGGGAGAGCTTTATGGGAACCTATAATGGATTTCATAATCCTGATGCAGTTATGAAGGGGGAGCCAACTAATTCTATTGCAGACGGATGGCATCCTATTGCATCCCATTGTGTAGAGGTAAAGCTAGAACCCGGTGAAACTAAAGATTTAATATTCTTACTTGGTTATGTTGAAAATGATTCCAATAATAAATGGGAAAATAATAATGTTGAAGGAAAGAATATAATAAATAAAGAGAAAGCTGAGGCTTTGATTGAGGCGTATTCAACTGTAGAAGCGGTTGACAAGGCATTTGCTGAGCTGGCAAGCTATTGGGATAACTTGTTGTCGAGGTACACATTAGAGTCCCATGATGACAGGCTCAACCGGATGGTAAATATATGGAATCAGTATCAGTGTATGGTTACATTTAACCTATCAAGAAGTGCGTCATATTTTGAATCAGGTATTGGAAGAGGCATGGGCTTTAGAGATTCCAACCAGGATATTCTAGGTTTTGTTCATCAGATTCCCGATCGTGCTAGAGAAAGAATCATTGACCTGGCATCCACTCAGCTAGAGGATGGAGGTGCTTATCACCAGTATCAGCCTCTGACCAAAAAGGGTAATGATGAAATCGGAGGAAACTTTAATGATGATCCTTTATGGCTTATACTTGCTACTGTGGCATATATAAAGGAGACTGGTGATTATTCTATATTGGATGTAATGACACCCTTTGATAATGATGAATCAAAGAGCACACCATTAGCTGATCATTTGAAGAGATCCTTTGACCATGTATTAAACAATCTTGGACCTCACGGGCTACCTCTTATAGGTAGGGCGGATTGGAATGATTGCTTGAATCTGAACTGCTTCTCCTCTGAACCGGGAGAATCCTTCCAAACCACCACAAGTAAGGATGGAAGAGTGGCAGAATCCGTAATGATAGCAGGAATGTTCTGTTATATCGGTGAGGAGTATGCAAGACTCATGGATAAAATCAATAATAAGAATGAGGCCGACCGCGCCTATAAGGAAATAGATAAGATGCGGAAGGTTATTATGGAGCATGGCTGGGATGGCTCATGGTTCGTCAGAGCTTATGATGATTTTGGCAGAAAGATCGGAAGCAAGGAGAATGAAGAAGGTAAGATATTTATAGAATCCCAAGGTTTGTGTATTATGGGACATTGCGGAACAGAGGATGGCAAGGCTATACAGGCGCTTGATGCAGTAGAGGAGCACTTAGCTACAAAATACGGACTGGTTCTTCTCAATCCTGCATATACAAAATATTATATTGAGTATGGTGAAATCTCAACCTATCCTGCCGGCTATAAGGAGAATGCGGGAATCTTTTGTCATAACAATGCATGGATTATGGCCGCAGAGGCAATAGTAGGAAGAGGAGATAAGGCCTTTGACTATTATACGAGAATAGCTCCTGCATATACCGAGGAATATTCGGACATCTATAGACTGGAGCCCTATGTTTATTCGCAGATGATTGCAGGTAAGGATGCAAGACGTTTTGGCGAAGCCAAGAACTCCTGGCTTACAGGAACAGCCTCCTGGAACTTTGTAGCTATATCTCAGTACATTTTGGGAATCAAACCTGAATTTGATGGACTAATGATTGATCCTGCTATTCCTAAGGAATGGGATGGCTATACCATAACAAGACAATACCGAGGAGACCGCTACCAAATTACAGTAAAGAATCCCAAGCATGTATCCTGCGGGGTTGCTAAGATTACTGTGGACGGCAAGGAGATATCGGGCAATATCCTACCCTTATATGGAGACGGAGAGCTTCATGTGGTAGAGGTGGAACTAGGTTAAGTAAAGCGAGGATTAGATGAAACAAGTATTAATTATTGCACAGGGACTTTTGATGGTATTTGCGGCATTTGTTATAGTGACCTTCTTATATATGATTACTAGCAGTGTATTTACACTCATTACAGGAATATCCTATATAAGTCCGGACATTAGTTATTGCCTTATGGTAATAGCTGTAATGATAGCCATAATATTCTTTTATCTATGGTATAGAAAATATGCGGTAAAGGGCGGTGTAGAGCAGGTCGAGCTTAAGGATATAATATCAGTAAAAACCATGGGTATTTATCTTATGATGGGAATAGGTTGTCAGCTCTTTATGTCAAGGATATTGGTATATCTAAGACCCTTATTAAAAACCCTATTTATCCATTATGATGAGGCCATCAGCTCACTTTTTGTTGCGGATACTATAATAGTTGCTGTGTATGTGGTAATCCTAGCACCTGTTGTTGAGGAATTAATGCTTAGAGGAATATTGTTCAACAGATTGAGATACGGTGTTTCATTTCCTATCGCCAATATCATACAGGCAGCAGTATTTGGATTATATCATTGGAATATAATACAGGGTATATATGCATTTGCAATAGGCTTAATCCTAGGATATATCTATGAGAGGAAGAGAAGTCTGTTAGCTCCTATAATTGTCCATGGGATTATAAATGGATCTGGATTTTTGATACAGTGGTTAAATATCGGACAATATATACCTTCATGGTTAGCTATTGTTATAGGCGGAGGACTTTTGCTCGGAGGAATATATCTTTTTAAGAAAAACACCGATTTTATAAGTGGGGTATAAAGTAGTGGCTGTATTGTGAATTTTTGCAATACAGCCACTTGCATTATTAAGAAAATAGTATATAATTGTAACAACTGGGGAAGCTAACGTACCCGTATATGGGACGGAAAGTAAACCAGATAAGAATTTACTTAAAAAACGGTAATGTTACATTTAAGTAAATCCTACCTATAAGCACTTTTTTACTGCTATCTTAGAAGATAGCAGCCAGCATGAAAGGAGGATATTATGAAAACAATATCAAATGTACGTACGCAAAAGATGGTGCAGTTAGCACTCTTTACAGCAATTATCCTGCTATTGGCTTTTACACCTATCGGCTTTATTAAGCTACCGGTTGGGTTGTCTGTCACTATAGTGGGAGTACCAGTTATCATAGGTGCTATAACCATCGGACCTGTAGGAGGGGCTATTCTTGGAGTGGTATTCGGGCTTTCAAGCTTTGCTCAAGCCTTCGGACTAGAACCTTTTGGAACCTTGCTATTTAGTATTAATCCGATCGGAACCTTTATTACTACTATGATTCCTAGAATTTTAATGGGCTGGTTAACTGGCCTGATCTTCCAAGGGTTGAAAAGAATTGATAAGACTAAGATAGTAAGCTATATGATTACAAGCCTAGCAGGCTCACTATTAAATACTGTTTTATTTATGACATCCTTGATGATTTTCTTTTACAACAATGCAGAGTTTCAAAGTATTGATTTTATCCAAGCACTGAATGCAGCCAATGCACTCTTGCTTATAATTGGCATGGTAGGCTTTAATGCTATAGCTGAGATGATAGTATGCGGAATCCTTGGGACTGCAATTGCTAAGCCAATTGATAAGTTTAATATTAATAACAGTATATAATGGTTGTAAGTGAAAAAAAATATTTGACTTACATCTAACGATGTGTTAAAATATAAAAGCTGTGAATAATTTCATAGAAAAAAGAAGAGTATCCATCTCTCACCCATAGCGTAGATGTTATATTTACTGTGACCGGGTTATTATATGCAAAGCATAATAAATGTCTTTCTTTAGGAAACATGACATATATAAGCAGGTGGATAATCTATGTTATCCACCTTTTTTGAGCATTATTATATGGATAACGGAAACTGTAAATGTGATATAACCTATGGAGGTGCAATACTATTAGCGATTTAATGATTAATGAACAAATCAGGGATAAGGAAGTCCGCCTAATTAGTGAAGAAGGAGAACAGCTGGGCATAGTATCAGCTAAGGAAGCCTTAAAACTGGCGAAGGAAGCAAATTTGGATCTTGTAAAGATCGCTCCTTCTGCAAAGCCACCGGTATGTAAAATTATCGATTACGGCAAGTATAGGTATGAAATGACAAGAAAAGAAAAGGAAGCTAAGAAGAAGCAAAAGGTTACAGAGGTGAAGGAGATTCGTTTTTCACCCAATATTGATGATAATGATTTGAACACAAAAGCCAATATGGCCCGGAAGTTTTTGGCTAAGGGCGATAAGGTAAAGGTAACTTTGCGTTTTAGAGGACGAGAAATGGCGCATACATCTTCTTCAAAAGTTATACTTGATAATTTCTTTGCTAAGCTTGAGGATATAGCTGTAATTGATAGACCTGCAAGGCTGGAAGGACGGAATATGTCTATGTTCTTAACAGAGAAACGTTAAAATAGGAAACAGCATTAAAAAACTGTCAAACGCAGTGATTAGTTGTACTAATAATAAGGAGGAAACATCATGCCAAAACTAAAAACAAGTAAAGCGGCTGCCAAGCGTTTTAAGGTAACAGGAACTGGGAAACTTAAGAGAAGCAAGGCTTATAAGAGCCATATCCTAACAAAAAAATCCGCTAAGAGAAAGAGAAATCTCAGAAAAGCAACAATGACTGATCCAACTAATGTAAAGAACATGAAGAAAATCTTACCATATCTATAGATATTGGTGATAAGGAGGAATAGAAAATGGCAAGAGTTAAAGGCGGATTAAACGCTAGAAAGAAACATAATCGTGTATTAAAGCTGGCGAAGGGCTATAGAGGCGCCAGATCAAAACAATATAGAGTAGCAAAGCAGTCTGTAATGAGAGCACTTAATTCATCCTTCTCTGGTAGAAAACAGAGAAAGAGAGATATGAGATCCTTATGGATTGTAAGAATTAATGCAGCTGCCAGAATTAATGGCTTATCTTATAGCAGATTGATGCATGGACTAAAGCTAGCTGATGTTGAGATCAACAGAAAGATGCTTTCTGAAATGGCAATTAATGATGCAGAAGGCTTCAAGGCGCTTGCTGAGCTAGCAAAGGCTAAGCTTGCATAGATATATTGGAATATTATTATTAGGCTGTAACCTGCCTAGCAGATTTGATATCCATTAAGGGTACCAATGCTTGACAGGGGACGGCCTTTTTTGTGTTATAGTAAAGTCCCTCCAAATACATGAAAAATGCTCAGCTAGGATGCATTTTACTCGAAGAAAATTAAAAGAATATTAGAAATATTAGATGTTAAGTTTATTATTGCAAATTGTAGATTAATCGTTTATGATTGTGCATATAACCAATTTATAGCAATAATGGGAGGTAGAGGCTGTGAGAGTTAAAATTTCTAATTTGTTATGGGGATTAGTCTTTATAGTAGTTGGAGTAGGATTGGCCGGAAATATTCTTTTTGATTGGAATTTCCAAGTGTTTTTTCCTGGATGGTGGACCCTCTTTATTATTATACCTTGCCTAACAAGCATTATCCGTAATGGTATAAGTCTGGGTTCTACAAGTGGGTTATTGATTGGTGTCATGCTTTTAGTGTCTCAATATGTTGATTTTCATGTTAGTTTGTGGGAGTTAATGGTGCCTGCTATACTAATTATTGTAGGGCTTGGATTTATATTTCAGGGAGCATTTAGAAAATCTATCAAAGTGGATCATTCAATCCATGTAGAGGGACAGAGTAGTTCTGCGAACAATGGTAAGAGAGATTACAGCGCAATCTTTTCTGGCAATAGGGTAAGGGTTACAGATGAGTTTATAGGAAGCGACTTGAATGCAGTGTTTGGTGGAATGACACTTGATCTTCGGGATGCTATTATTAACAGAGACGTAGAGATTACAGCGACAGCTGTATTTGGAGGCATTGATATATATGTGCCGACTGGAGTGTCTGTTAAGGTAAATAATATGCCGATATTTGGTGGTGTAAGTAATAAAACTGTTCGGACCACAGATCCCAATGCCTATACTATTTATCTTAACTCTACCACAATGTTTGGGGGGATTGATATCAAATGAATACATTTCAAAGAGTTATAAAATATGTGGCTATTGGATTTGCTGTATTTTTAACTGTAGTTATATTGACCAGTATAGTTAGTGTATTAACAGGTGTGATAAGCATCTTTAATGGTAAGGAGGGGAAAAAAATAGAATTCAGTAAGGAGTTTAGTGATAGTCATATAGATCAGCTAGATATAAATAATAATTTAGGTAAGATAATTGTAAAGACTGGTAGTGAATTTAGAGTTGAGGCTACAAATGTATCTGAACGTTTTCGGGCTGAAGCTGTTAATGGAACCCTTATAATTGATGAACCGGACTATACAAGATGGCTTAAATGGCTCAAAGTTGATAAGAATCGTACGAAATCAGTCATTTCTGTATATGTGCCAGAGGATTTTTATGCTAGAAGGATAAAAATTGATAGCGGTGTAGGAGAGGTGAAACTAGAGAATCTTTCCACAGATAGATTGATAATAAACGGCGGTGTCGGTGATATATATGGTAAGGGTTTAAGGGCTATGAGGGTAGATGCCGATGGCGGTGTCGGAAATATGAATTTTGTTGATGTTGATTTTACAGATGTAGACTTTGATAGCGGTGTAGGAGAAATAAGCATTAATGGACAGATAAAAGGCAGATCAGAATTTGACTGTGGTATAGGAAACGTCAATATAATTATCAAGGGAGCAAGAGATGATTATGCGCTTAAGATTAATTCTGGTTTAGGAGGCGTTCGAGTTAATGATAAAAGGGTATCAAGGGAATACAAGGATAATTATCAGGCTGATAACATTATAAGGATCGATGGCGGTGTTGGATCTGTAGATATTTCATTTAGTCATTAAACCTTTTAGAATCAGAGGATAATCCTTGCATTCTTTGGTTATAAATATTACAATAAGAAGTAATAAGGGGACGTTCATATCCGCATCAGACGTCCCTTTTTATTAGAATCTACATGCATATCCAAAAGATTGTCACTTTAGCTAAAAGGAGATATTTGATGAACAAAAAAAGTGTATTGGGACTTCTTTTATTCTCATGTGCTGTCATAGTTGCTATGTTCTTAGGAACTAAGCTGATGATAGGAAAGCAGCCTGAACCAGATTACAATCAGAACATGTCAGAAAACAGCGATGAGGTTACCCGGCCGACTCACGAAGAGGATAAGGATTCGCAGAATCAAACCTTGGATTATGTTACAGAGGATGAATGGTATTATTCAGATACTACAAATGATGTTATAGAAGATACAGAAGATGAAGTTGATAATAATGAGCAGACAGAACCCTCAGATATTGAAGATAGTAATACCGCCGATATAACAGAGGACACAGAGGATGCTATAGAGGATTCAGAAGCTTCTAATTCAGCTGATAATGAAGAAACACCCGCTGATATTGAAGAAGCTGAGAATGAAAATAATACTGAACTTAGCGATTCTAATTCAGATAATGTGGATGAAGAAGACACAACAGATACTCTTGGGGGAAGCGTCGTAGATTTACCTGATATGCAATTAATAAGCGATAGTAATCAGGTGGATTATATGAAGCATATCCCTGATATGGTTTTTGATAGCAAGATAGAGGTTGCGCTGGATATTGATAATCCTGTACTAGATATTAAAGCCAAATCTGCAATATTGTTTGATGCTAAGACGGGAGAGGTAATATATTACAAAGATCCGGTAATACCAGTATTTCCCGCAAGCACATCAAAGCTTCTGACGGCTTTGGTAGCTCTGGATTGGTGTATGGAAGAGGAACAGGTAACTACAGGAAATGAACTTGATTTGGTAGCAACTGATTCGACTCTAGCAAGACTGAAAAAGGGACAGATGTTAACAGTAAGAAATCTACTGGAAGGTATGCTCGTTCCATCAGGTAATGACGCTGCTTATGTAATAGCTGCCCATGTGGGAAGAAAATCATTAAAAAATGAAAATGCAAGCTTAAAGGAAGCGATTCCTGAATTTGTTAGGCTTATGAATGATAAAGCAAAGAGTCTTGGAGCTGTGAATTCAAACTTTAAGACTCCTGATGGTTATGATGCCATCGGCCAGTATACCACTGCCTTTGATATGGGCTTAGTCGGTATGGCGGCAGCAGATAATGAAACTATTCTAGAGATATGCAACAAGAGTAAGGCTAGAAATGTATTTGTAGATGGATTTGATGTAACCTGGAGCAATACAAATTCCTTGATAGTTAAGGAAAGTGGAAGATATTATCCTTATTGTCTAGGATTAAAGACAGGAACCAGTACTATGGCGGGAAGATGTCTTATATCTGTGGCCAAAAAGGATGATAAACAGGTAGTTAGTGTAGTTATGAATTCTGATGCTGTAGGAAGATGGGAGGATTCTACTAAACTACTTAAATATGGTCTTGAAAATTAGTCAATTAAAATATGAATTAGATTCTGATAAATTATTATAAGAAAGAGGATGGAGTATATGGGGGATAATAAGGATTATGACTTTGAAGACAATGACTTAACGCAAAGTGATGAGATTGCAATTAGTAGAATGTCTGATAGAAGTATATTAAGCCGTTGTGGTTTATATCTATCATTGATGACGATAGCAATATTTGTAGTTCAAATCATAGCTGGTATTATAGTAGGCGGATTTTTTCCTGAAGTAGCTGATGCTGATTGGTTTAATGTTGTTTTGACCTTTGTCGGAATTGTGGGTGTCGGCTTACCTGTATATATTAAACTAATGAAAAAGATACCAGATTCTGAAAAGGGTGAAAAGAGTAAAATATCCATATGGCAGTTTGTGGGTTACTTTATTGTATGTATTGCTGCAACATATATATCCAATCTAGTAGGTTTGTTTATAAGCGCCTTTATAGAGATTTTCAAGGGATTTGAGGTGGTTAACCCTCTAGAAGATTTTATGCTTAATAGCAATTGGGTTCTTCTAATGATATATGCCGTTATAATAGCACCTATTGTTGAGGAATTGATATTTAGAAAAATTCTCTTGGATAAGCTTCGTAGATTCGGTGATCTGCCTGCAATGCTATTAACAGGCTTTGCTTTTGGTATATTTCACTTTAATTTATCTCAATTCTTCTATGCGTCAGTACTGGGAATATTATTTGCCTATATTACTATCAGGACAAATAGAATTATATATTCCATAGTACTACATATGATGATAAACTTTATAGGTACGGTTATAGCTCCATTCGCAGCTACAAACCAAATGGCTGCTTTATATGTGACGGCCTGGTTCTTTGGAACAATGATTATTGGCTCAATATTATTTATTGTAAATAGCAGAAGGATCCTTATACTTAAACCTGAGAAGCCCTTGGTGAGGAAAAGAGATTATATTATAAATCTTGGAACGTTATTATTTCTTGGAATAGGATTAAGTATAATTGTGATTAATATAGTAGTGTATTAATTGCTAATTAGTGTGTAATTACGCTCGGCGTTCTTAAATAAAAGCTATTAATTTAGTTTCGAAAGGAGCAGAATATGAATAATTTTACTTTTTATAGCCCGACTTATTTCGTCTTTGGAAAGGATACTGAGAATGAGGCGGGGAGATATGTTAAGAGGTTTGGTGGAAGCAAGGTACTTATTCATTATGGAGGCGGCTCAGTCATTAGATCTGGTCTTCTAGATAGAGTGAAGAAAGCCTTGACTAATGAGGGAATTGATTATGTAGAGCTTGGTGGTGTAAAACCAAATCCAAGGAGCGGACTTGTCTATGAAGGAATAGAGCTTTGCCGAAAGGAAGCAGTAGATTTTATATTAGCAGTTGGAGGCGGAAGTTCCATTGATTCTGCCAAGGCTATTGCAGCAGGGGCCTTATATGAAGGAGACTTCTGGGATTTCTATGAAGGTAAGCCCATAACAAAGGCACTTCCTGTGGGTACTGTACTAACTATAGCTGCGGCCGGTAGTGAGGGGTCGGGAGATTCAGTTATCACAAAGGAAGAGGGCATGCTAAAGCGTGGAGCAGGAGGAGAGGCCCTAAGACCTGTATTCTCTATTCTTAATCCTGCTCTTACTCAGACATTGCCAGCCTATCAGACAGCCTGTGGAGCTACCGATATTATGGCACATGTATTCGAGAGATACTTTACCAATACTAAGGAGGTTGAGATTACAGACCGCCTATGCGAGGCAGTGCTTCTTACCATGGTGAAGGAGGTTCCTAGAGTTATAGAGGATCCTAATAACTATGAAGCTAGAGCTAATATAATGTGGGCTGGAATGGTAGCTCATAATAATCTTGTCGGGGTAGGAAGAGAACAGGATTGGGCTAGCCATGGAATCGAGCATGAGCTGTCCGCCCTTTATGATGTGGCTCACGGAGCCGGTCTAGCTGTTATTTTCCCGGCATGGATGACATATGTTATGAAGCAGGATATCATTCGTTTTGCTCAGATAGCAGTTAGAGTATGGGGTTGTGAGATGAATTTTGCAAATCCTGAGGAGACGGCCAAGGAAGGAATAGAGAAGCTTAAGCAGTTCTTGACATCCATCGGTATGCCTATATCCTTTAAGGAGTTAGGAGCGAGAGAAGAGGATATTCCATTGATGGTAGAAAAGCTAGGTCTTGGAGAGAATGGGACCATGGGAAGTTTTATGCCTCTTACCGCCAAGGATGTGGAGCAGATCTATCGACTGGCACTATAGCTTATGGAATAAATCCTTTTGTAGACGGATCCATCTGAAGTCGTTCCTTGGTTTGGAAAGGAAGTATATAAAATGACTGAGCTTTTGGTTAGGCTATTTGTAAAGAATAAGGACGACATACATGAGAGTAAGGTACGTACCTCATATGGAGTATTGGCTAGTATTGTAGGTGTAGTCTCTAATGTACTATTATTTGCTGTAAAGCTTATAGTAGGAATGATTATAAACAGTGTATCGGTTATGGCAGATGCATTTAATAATCTATCTGATGCGGCATCCTCGGTTATTAGTTTTATTGGTGTAAAGCTTGCTGAGCGGCCCGCGGATAAGGAGCATCCCTTCGGCCACGGAAGATTGGAATACATTGCTGCTCTTGCAGTCTCCTTCTTAATATTACAGGTAGGTCTCACCTTGTTTAAGAGCTCATTTGCAAAGATACTAAGGCCTGAAGAGGTCATATTTAACCCAGTGCTTATAGGTATATTGGTTCTTTCTATCCTGGTTAAGGTGTGGTTGATGTTCTTTAACAGGAAGCTAGGCAAGAGAATTAAATCTACAGTCATGTTGGCTACAGCGGCCGACTCCATGGGAGATGTACTGGTTACCTCTGCCACGGTTATATCTGCAATTATAGCTGGCTTAACTGGCTGGCAAATTGATGGATATATGGGGCTTGTAGTATCTATATTTGTAATTCTATCAGGAATAGGAATAGCCAAGGATACATTAGAACCCTTACTTGGACAGGCTGTTGACAGAGAAGCGTATAAAAAAATATCGGATTTTATAGAGAGCTATCCTGGAATAGTGGGTACCCATGATCTTATAATCCATAACTACGGACCTTCTCATCGTATGGCCACAATACATGTGGAGGTTCCAAATGACATAGACTTCGAAGAAGCCCATGAAACTATAGATAGGATTGAGCGGGATATCCAGGAGAAAATGGATATATTCCTTGTTATCCATATGGATCCAGTAGAAATGAATGATCTTATGGTAATAGAAAAACGGGATTTGGTAACTGATATTATTACCGGCTTAGATAAGAATGCATCCATTCATGATTTTAGAGTTGTTAAGGGAGAATACCAGATCAATCTGATATTTGATCTGGTTATTCCCTTCTCATATACCAAGGATGAGGAGCAAGAACTCCTGGCTCAGGTTATGGAGAAGCTGAGAGAGTACGATTCCAAGATAAATTGTGTGATTACCATAGAGAACAGTTATATTGCTGAGGAATAGGCAAGTAGATATTATTTATGGTAATAAATAGACATTGATCAGCGGGACAAAATTTGTCCAAATTTCCGTCATTTTGGACTTGAAATATCATTAACTATGAGTTATAATATCATTCGTGGCTGCAATATATGAGCTACAGACAAATTAATATTGGGCTATCGCCAAACGGTAAGGCACTGGACTCTGACTCCAGCATCTCAAGGTTCGAATCCTTGTAGCCCAGTTGCGTTAGAGAGTATCGTAAGATACTCTCTATTTTTGCATATGCGTATT
>JAAYPG010000033.1 GCA_012519905.1 Clostridiales bacterium
CTTGTATTGTTACTATTCACTTCAGTATTTGCAAGTATATGTACCCAGAGTTTTGCACCAGCTGATGAGTGATCTACTTTTTTGTTAGTATGTCCTTTGAGATAATTTTGAAAATGGCTATCTGCTTTTCCCATATCATGTAGGTAGCCTATGTGCATCATCATATATTTAATTCCTATGGTATCTCCTATCTCGCCAGCGATTCTGCCTACTTCTAGTAAATGGTCTGTTAAACTTTGTTTCTTTATGTCTCCATATTGGTTCACTTCCATACGGGCTAGGATATGACTATACATATTTACACCAACCTCACTTTATACAGTAATTACATACATTATAACACATAAATCGGAACAAAGATACAGTAAAACCCAAACTTGTCAAATGCTTGCATAGATAATAACATATAGTAGGGACAAGCTATGTCTACTTTAATTGAATTTAAAAATAAAGTAGCATAAACTAATTTCTTTTTCGGTTGTCACAACCCCCAACAAGGTTTATAATAAGTATTACTATATCTACCACATATACTTGTTTCAACCCCACCTATATAGGGAGAATGCATCAAGTATACGTATTTCTATGCAATTTTTTATATTGACATTAAATGCAAATTTAGATAAACGAGGTTAAATCATGCGTATTATTATCGGATTAGGAAATCCAACAGATAAATATCAAGCAACCAGGCATAATATAGGCTGGGATGCTATTACAAGAATATCAGATGACTTTAGAATCCCTTTGAATCAAAAGAAGCATAAGGCGATTTGTGGCTCCGGCTATATTGAGGGTGAGAAGGTAATACTTGCACAACCTTTGACATATATGAATCTTAGCGGGGAAAGTGTAAGAGAGCTGGTTGACTTTTATAAAGTGGATCCTGAGGATATTATTGTTATTTACGATGATATCAGTCTTGATGTGGGTCGTCTACGGATTCGCAAGAAAGGTAGCGCCGGAGGGCATAATGGAATTAAGAGCATCATCAGTCATCTTGGGACAGATGAGTTTCCAAGAATTAAGGTTGGTGTAGGTGAGAAGCCAAAGGATTGGGATTTGGCAGATTATGTTCTATCTAGATTTAAGGGAGAAGAAGAAGCGACTATAAGAGAGGCGCTTAAGGATGTATCAGATTCCTGTCGTATGATTATAGTAGATGGTATGGACGCAGCCATGAATATATATAATAAGAAGAAGTTACAGGACGAGCAGACCAAAGAGAAATCAGGACAGAAGTCCAAGAAGGCTAGTAAGGAGACCAAAGATTCTCTCCTATTTGGCAAGATTTTTCGTAAAAAGGAATCCCAGGATGATCAATCAGTATAGTATCTCAGGATAAGATGTAACCATAGAAGCATTTTTAGTAACACAAACATCAGGAGGAACCCTAGTTGAAGACCTTTACAGAACCCTTGAAGGAATTAAAGGAGTTTAATGACATCAGGGATAATATAATAATGAATAACCTACCGGTACAGATTACCGGTTGTATTGATTCGCAAAAATGTCATTTAATCCATGGTCTAGGTGATGGTATGACCTTTAAGGTTATTGTTACCTACAATGATTTAAAGGCCAAGGAGTTGTATGAGGACTATCGTTTATATGATAGGAATGTATTCCTCTATCCATCTAAGGATATTATATTTTATAGTGCCGATATACACGGAAGGGCGATTGTTACAGAAAGACTTAAGATAATAAGGCGAATTATTGAGAAGAAGGATACTACCATTATAATGAGTCTGGATGGTGGAATGGATAGGCTACTTCCCCTTCAAATGATTACCGATAGGGTTATTACTATAACTCATGATTCTGTGATTAAGCTTAGTGATTTTGGTGCTACCCTTACAAGGCTTGGATATGAGAGACAGGCACAGGTAGAGTCACCAGGGGATTTTGCGATACGGGGAGGAATTATAGATATATTTCCTCTTACAGAGGATGCTCCTTATAGGATTGAGCTATGGGGTGATGAAATTGATTCTATAAGAACCTTTGACATTAGTAGTCAGCGTTCTATCGAACAGATTGACAAGCTAATTATATATCCTGCGGCCGAGATTATACCAGATGATAAGCGGCTGGTATCAGGCCTAAGAAAGATTGATGAGGAAGAGAAGGAATACGTGAAAAGCCTTAGGGATCAGTTTAAGACTGAGGAGGCTGCAAGGATTCGCAAGATTATCGCAGAATTCAAAGAGAATTTAGAGGCTTATCAGGGGTCTATGGCCTTGGAAAGCTATATTAATTATTTTTATGATAATACCATGAGCTTTTTTGAGTATTTTGATAATAGGGATACACTTTTCTTTCTGGATGAGCCCGGCAGATTAACTGAGAAGGGTGAAGCTATAGAGACTGAATTTCGAGAGGGTATGATAGGTCGTATTGAGAAGGGATATATTCTACCTGGCCAGATGGATGTAATCTATGGTTATAAGGATGTTCTTAATATTCTCTCCAAGAAAAGTACCCTACTTATCTCTACAATGGAGCCCAGAAACAGCCATATAAGCCCCAAAAGGAAATATGATTTTACGGTTCAGACTACAGCCTCCTACCACAAGAACTTTGATATCTTGGTAAAGGACCTGGAGCGATGGAAGAAGAATAAATACCGTGTTATCCTTCTGTCAGGGTCGAGAACTAGGGCAAAGCGGCTTGTCGATGATCTCTATGACTTTAATATAAATGCATTCTATAGTGAGGATATGAACCGCCTTCTTAGGGAGGGGGAGATCATGGTAGCCTATGGTAATCTAAGGAGAGGCTTTGAATATCCTCTTATTAAGCTGGTAATTATATCGGAAAGTGATATATTTGGAGCCGAAAGAAGGAAAAAGAGAAAAAAGAAATTATCCCATGAGGGTAAAAGTATACAGAGCTTTACGGAGCTTACACCGGGAGACTATATAGTTCATGAGAATCATGGTCTTGGAGTATACAAGGGCATTGAGAAGATTGAAGTAGACAAGGTTACTAAGGATTATGTTAAGATTGAGTATGCTGATGGGGGCGTGTTGTATGTACTTGCAACAGGCCTTGATATGATTCAGAAGTATTCTGGTTCTGAGGGCAGAAAGCCTAAGCTTAATAAACTTAATTCTGTTGAGTGGAAGAACACCAAGGCCAGGGTAAAGGGCGCTGTGAAGGAAATTGCCAAGGAGCTGGTGGAACTCTATGCTAGTAGACAGGAGAAGCGGGGATACCAGTATAGTGAGGATACAGTATGGCAGAGGGAATTCGAGGAAGCATTTCCTTATGAGGAGACTGATGATCAGCTTCGGGCAATTGAAGAAACGAAGAAGGATATGGAAAGCAATAAGGTCATGGACCGTCTCATATGCGGAGACGTAGGCTATGGCAAGACTGAGATCGCCATACGTGCGGCCTTTAAGGCTGTATCTGACGGTAAGCAGGTTGTTTTTCTAGTTCCTACCACCATACTTGCCCAGCAGCATTACAATACTTTGGTTCAAAGGATGATGGATTATCCAGTTAGTGTAGATATGCTGTCACGGTTTAGGTCGGCAGCAGAGCAGCGCAAGACTATAGAGAGGCTTAAGAAGGGCAGTCTTGATATTGTTGTGGGAACCCACCGGGTTCTTTCGTCTGATATAACTTTTAAGAACCTGGGTCTTCTTATAGTGGATGAGGAGCAAAGGTTTGGCGTTACTCATAAGGAGAAGATAAAGCAACTAAAGAAGGATATTGATGTACTGACACTTACAGCCACTCCTATTCCCAGAACTCTTCATATGAGTCTTGTGGGAATAAGGGATATGAGTATACTTGATGAGCCACCGGTGGATAGACTACCTATTCAGACCTATGTACTTGAGCATAATGA
>JAAYPG010000034.1 GCA_012519905.1 Clostridiales bacterium
AAGCATTTGCTCATTATAGGTGGTAAAAGGAAAGTATATAGTATCATAGCATGTTCTTCTTTATAATTTATATTTTAGGAAACATGATTTGAGAATTATTTATCATTCTTTGCCAGTAACAAGCAAGTTAAATATAATTTGCTTGCCATGAATTAAGGAGGAATTATTTTTGGCAGGAAGACAATATCCATTGGATAGGACTAGAAATATCGGTATTATGGCACATATAGACGCAGGAAAGACAACTCTTTCTGAGCGTATCTTGTATTATACCGGTGTAAACTACAAAATGGGTGATACACACGAAGGAACTGCTACCATGGACTGGATGGAGCAGGAACAGGAAAGAGGTATCACAATTACTTCAGCTGCGACAACATGTCATTGGACTCAGGAATTCGAGCATAAGAAAAAACCAGGTGCTCTAGAGCATCGTATCAATGTAATCGATACCCCAGGACACGTTGACTTTACCGTAGAGGTAGAGCGTTCACTTCGTGTACTGGATAGTGCAATTGGTGTATTCTGTGCTAAGGGTGGAGTTGAGCCCCAGTCTGAGACAGTATGGCGTCAAGCTGACAAATATAACGTACCAAGAATGGCATTTGTAAATAAAATGGACATTTCAGGTGCAGACTTTTTTAATGTTATAGACATGATAAGAACTAGGCTAGGGAAAAACCCTGTAGCCTTACAGCTTCCAATCGGTAAAGAGGATTCCTTTGTAGGTATCATAGATTTATTCGAGATGAGAGCTTATATATACAATGATGATAGAGGAGACGATATCACAATTACTGATATACCAGAAGATATGAAGGATCTTGCAGAGGAATACAGAGCTACTATGATAGAAGCAATCTGCGATACTGATGATGATCTAATGGAGAAATATCTTGAGGGTGAAGAGCCTACTGAACAGGAGCTTAAGGCGGCTCTTAGAAGAGCTACTATATCTGTTCAAATTATCCCTGTTTTATGCGGTACAGCATATCGTAACAAGGGTGTACAAAAGCTCTTAGATGCAGTTATTGAATATCTTCCTGCACCTACAGACGTTGCTGATATTAAGGGCGTTGATGAGAATGGCAACGAGGTAACTAGAAAATCCTCTGATGATGAGCCTTTCTCAGCATTAGCATTTAAGATCATGGCCGATCCATTTGTTGGTAAGCTAGCTTTCTTTAGAGTATATTCAGGTACTTTGAACTCAGGTTCTTATGTGCTGAACTCTACAAAGGGCAAAAAGGAACGTGTAGGACGTATCCTGCAGATGCATGCTAACAAGAGAGAGGATTTGGAAAAGGTATACGCAGGAGATATTGCTTCAGCAGTAGGGCTTAAGATTACCGCTACAGGTGATACCCTTTGTGATGAAAAGCATCCTGTTATACTTGAATCCATGGAATTCCCTGAGCCTGTTATCAATGTTGCTATTGAGCCTAAGACTAAGGCTGGACAGGATAAGATGGGTGAAGCATTAGCTAAGCTTGCAGAAGAGGATCCTACATTCAAGGCCTATACTGACGAGGAAACAGGTCAAACAATTATCGCAGGTATGGGAGAACTCCATCTTGAAATTATTGTAGATAGATTGCTTCGTGAATTTAAGGTAGAAGCTAATGTAGGTGCTCCTCAGGTTGCATACAAGGAAACCTTTACCAAGGCGGTTGAGGTTGACAGTAAATATGCAAGACAATCTGGTGGACGTGGTCAATATGGACACTGTAAGGTTCGCTTTGAGCCTATGGATGCCAATTCAGAGAAGACCTTTGAATTTGTATCTGAGGTTGTTGGTGGAGCGATCCCCAAAGAATATATACCTGCTGTTGGGGCTGGTATAGAGGAAGCATCAAAGGCCGGTATACTTGGAGGATATCCTGTGCTAGGTATAAGAGCTGTTGTATATGATGGTTCTTACCACGAGGTTGACTCTAGTGAAATGGCATTTAAGATTGCTGGTTCTATGGCATTTAAGGATGCTATGAATAAGGGTGGCTCAGTTCTTCTTGAGCCAGTCATGAGAGTAGAGGTTACTGTTCCTGAAGATTATATGGGAGATGTTATCGGAGATATAAGCTCTCGCCGTGGTCGTATTGAGGCTACTGAGGATATTAGTGGTTCCAAGCTTATACGTGGTTATGTTCCCTTGTCTGAGATGTTCGGGTATGCCACATCACTTCGTTCTCGTACTCAGGGTCGTGGTGCCTACTCTATGTATTTTAACTCCTATGAACAGGTACCTAAGAATGTTCAGGAGAAAATACTAACTAATAAAGTTAAAAACTAGTACTAATATATACGGACAAAAGTTCTAATATAATTATTTTCATTTCTTAATGCTTGAAAATATTTCTAACATGAAATATAATAGGGCATATGAGGCAATATATAAAGTAAGCCACACGAGGATATATCCCCAAGAGGGAAATCCTAACGTGAAATTAAATTGCTTAAATGCATTTATTTAAAGGAGGACGTTGTAAAATGGCTAAGGCTAAATTTGAAAGAAACAAACCGCATGCTAATATCGGTACAATAGGTCACGTTGACCATGGTAAGACAACTCTTACAGCTGCTATTACCAGAACTCTTCATGAAAGACTTGGTACAGGCGAAGCTATGGCATTTGATAAGATTGACAAGGCTCCCGAGGAGAAGGCAAGAGGAATAACAATTTCTACTTCTCACGTTGAGTATGAGACAAACAACAGACACTATGCACACGTTGACTGCCCAGGACATGCTGACTACGTTAAGAACATGATCACTGGTGCTGCTCAGATGGATGGAGCTATCCTTGTTGTTGCTGCTACTGACGGTGTTATGGCTCAGACTAAAGAGCATATCTTACTTTCCCGTCAGGTTGGTGTTCCTTATATCGTTGTATTCATGAACAAGTGTGACATGGTTGATGACGAAGAGTTATTAGAGTTAGTTGAGATGGAAATCAGAGATCTCTTATCCGAGTATGAGTTCCCTGGTGATGATACACCTGTAATTCAGGGTTCAGCTCTTGGTGCTCTTGAAGATCCTTCAGGCAAATGGGGAGATAAGGTATTAGAACTTATGGAAGCTGTTGATACATGGATTCCTGATCCTCAGAGAGAAAGTGATAAGCCTTTCCTAATGCCTGTTGAGGACGTATTCTCAATCACAGGTCGTGGTACTGTTGCTACTGGCCGTGTTGAGCGTGGTGAGTTAAAGGTTTCTGAGGAAGTTGAAATCGTTGGTATTAAGGAAGAGACCCGTAAGGTTGTTGTAACTGGTATCGAGATGTTCAGAAAGCTTCTTGATTCTGCACAGGCTGGTGACAACATTGGTGCACTTCTTCGTGGTGTTCAGAGAACAGAAATTGAAAGAGGTCAGGTTCTATGTAAACCCGGCTCAATCAAATGCCACAAGAAATTCACAGCACAGGTTTACGTTCTAACTAAGGATGAGGGTGGACGTCATACTCCTTTCTTCAACAACTACAGACCTCAGTTCTATTTTAGAACAACTGACGTTACTGGTGTATGTAACCTTCCTGAAGGCGTAGAGATGTGCATGCCTGGTGATAACATCGAGATGACTATCGAATTAATTCATCCTATCGCTATGGAGCAGGGATTAGGCTTCGCTATCCGTGAGGGTGGTAGAACAGTAGGATCCGGTAAGGTTGCTTCTATAATCGAGTAATTAAAAATATTTAGTAATTTTTTAAGGCTTCCGAGATTTTCTCGGGAGCCTTTATTATGAAATAGGACGACCTTCCTATTTTATAATAAAGGCTCCGCATTGCGAACTTTGCACCATATTATAAGAGAAGACTTGGATACTATATATGGTTGGAAAGTCCTTGATATATGCCGTACTCTTTGTAGCAGTGCTGAACAAGGGTATGTCTATAGGTAACTTTACTATGTTTCTTGCCTTGGCTGTATCTTTTTCTGAGAGTATGTTAGACTTCCTACAGCGATTTGGTGATTACAAAAAGGCCTCCTTAGAGGTAGATGATTTTAGGTCATTTATGGAACTGGATATAGAAGAGAAGGTTGATACAATTCCTATACCCAGTGCTGACAAGTATACAATCAGGTTTCATGATGTTTCATATCGTTATCAAAAAACAGATAAGGATGCAGTTAGTCATTTGAATATGACCTTGCATCCCGGTGAAAAGCTTGCTGTGGTTGGGTTAAATGGGGCGGGTAAAACTACAATGATCAAATTACTTCTCCGATTGTATGATCCAACAGAGGGTTATATTAGTTTGAATGGAATTGATATTAGAAGGTTTAACAGAGAGGATTACTATAGACTTTTCGCTCCGGTGTTTCAGGACGTGGAGGTTTTTGCCTTCCCTATTGTAGAGAATATATCAATGAAGACACCTAATAAAACAGATAGGAAGAGGGCAGAAGAGGCTATTAGGGAAGCTGGTCTATTAGATAAGATACTTTCCCTTCCCAAAGGCATAGAGTCAGAACTATTAAAGATTGTAGATGAAGAGGGAATTGATTTGTCCGGTGGTGAGAAGCAAAAGCTTGCTTTGGCCCGCGCCCTTTATAAGGCAGCTCCTATAGTTGTACTTGATGAGCCTACCTCTGCTTTAGATGCCATTGCCGAACAACAGCTTTATGAGCGGTTTGATCAAATGATAGGAAAGAAGGCGGCAGTCTATATCTCCCATCGTCTAGCTTCAACAAGATTTTGCGATAAGGTAGCTATGTTTAAAGACGGGGCAATGATTGAATATGGTAGTCATGGGGAGCTTATGGTTAGGGGCGGCGAATATGCCAAGATGTTTGAGGTTCAAGCTCAATATTATCAGGAAAAGAGGGTGGAAAATCAATAATGGCAGAAGATAGAAAGAAAAAGACAATCCATAAGCTATATCCAGTTATTAAGGTTTTGTTTTCCACTGCTGGTAAAAGATATCCATTGTTCTTTGTGTTTGAGGCCTTAAAGACCTTGGTTCAGGTTGTGCAACCCTTTCTGGGAGTAATAGTGACCCGTATATTTGGATATTTTGGATGGAGTATTGTTGACTTTAGATTTGGAAAAGATATTCGCCTATACGATGCTCGTGAGATGATGGTAGAGAGGTGGAAGAAAAACACTGAAGAAAGTATAGCCGCTTGGAAATGGCAGGCAGATAAGAATTATCCTTGCGCTCTCTTATCTGGAATACTATCACTTATTAGAACTCTAATAACCTATTATTATGTGGGTCTTCTTGTGATACGGAGGGTGTTCTCCATCGGTATCTTTACCCAAATGATTTCTTCAGCAGGAGCGCTGGATGCTACACTTGGAGGCCTAGTCTGGAACATCCAAGAGCTTATGAAACGTTGTAATTATGCCTATGAGTATGTTCTCTTTATGGAATATCCTGCAGCCTTACCTAAGGGTAAGGCAAGAATAGATAAAAAGGACCACAAGATCGAGTTCAAAAATGTTTCCTTTGCATACCCTGGAACGGATAAAAAGGTATTGAACGGAATAAATATTACAATTGAACCAGGGGAGCATCTGTCGATTGTGGGGCTAAATGGTGCTGGAAAAACTACATTTATAAAGCTTCTCTGTAGATTATATGACCCCACAGAAGGGGAAATACTGGTGGATGGTCGTAACATAAAGGAGTATGACTACAAGGAATATATGGCCCAGTTTGCACCAGTTTTTCAGGATTTCAAATTATTTGGATTTACAATTAGGGAGAATATAGCTTTGGGGGAAGGGGGCAATTCGGATCTTTCAGACTTAATAAAAATAGTTGGTCTAGAAGAATTCATAGGTAAGCTAGAGAAAGGTTTAGATACAAGAGTTTTTAAGGTCTTTGAAGAGGATGGTGTAGAACCCTCAGGTGGTGAACAGCAAAAGTTGGCTATTGCAAGGGCATTATACAAGCAAGCTCCTGTTGTTATTTTAGATGAGCCGACGGCTGCGCTTGATCCTATAGCCGAATATGAGATATATAGACATTTCCATACCCTAGTTGGTAATAAAACAGCCTTCTATATTTCTCATAGATTGTCTAGTTGTAGATTTTGCGATCGAATTGCAGTGTTCTCAGACGGAAAAATTGCCGAATATGGTAATCATGATGAACTAGTCATAATACCTGATGGAATCTATGCTAAAATGTTTGAGGCACAGGCACAGCACTATAGATAATATAAAGTTTTCAAAATAACCTTTGAAAATGTAGGAAAATAAGATATAATATAATAGTGTATGTTTAAGTAATTTAAATTTGGAAAAAAATATAAAAAGGCGATATTATTTATATAATTGTTATATATTATATAACTTATCATGACAGTAATGGAATTAAGCTCATTTATACCTTAATATTATACAAATATATATAAGATAGAACCGTTTTCTGCGGTAGGAAAGGAGTTTCATTATGATGAACACCGATATCGGTATTGATTTGGGGACTGCAAGTGTTTTAGTTTATATAAAAGGAAAGGGCGTTGTTCTTAAGGAGCCTTCGGTAGTTGCTTTTGATAGAGATACGAATAAAATTAAGGCTATTGGTGAAGAGGCTAGGTTAATGCTGGGTAGAACACCGGGCAATATAGTAGCTGTTAGGCCTCTTAGGCAGGGTGTAATATCAGATTATACTGTTACTGAGAAGATGTTGAAGTACTTTATTCAAAAGTCAGTAGGCAAGCAAAGATTTAGAAAACCTAGAATCAGTGTATGTGTACCTAGTGGTGTAACCGAGGTTGAGAAAAAGGCAGTTGAGGATGCTACTTATCAGGCAGGAGCTAGAGAAGTTGCCATTATAGAAGAGCCTATTGCAGCAGCAATTGGTGCCGGTATAGATATCTCCAGACCATGTGGTAATATGATAGTGGATGTCGGTGGGGGTACCACTGATATAGCAGTTATTTCTTTGGGAGGAACTGTGGTTAGTACATCTGTTAAGATAGCAGGTGATGACTTTGATGATGCAATCATCAGATATATGAGAAAGAAGCACAATTTATTAATTGGAGAAAGAACAGCAGAGGATATAAAGATAAAGATAGGCTCAGCATATCGTAGGCCGGAATCAGTATCTATGGAGGTTAGAGGAAGAAATCTGGTGACTGGACTTCCAAAGACCATAGCTGTTTCTTCAGAAGAGACAGAAGAAGCCTTAAAAGAGACAACTGCTCAGATAGTTGAAGCAGTTCATAGTGTTCTTGAAAAGACTCCGCCCGAACTGGCTGCAGATATAGCAGATAGGGGAATAGTATTGACAGGTGGAGGCTGCCTGCTTTACGGTCTAGAGGAGCTAATTGAAGAGAAGACAGGAATTACTACAATGACTTCTGAGGATCCTATGACAGCAGTAGCTATAGGAACAGGTAAATTTGTTGAATTTTTAAGTGGTAGAAGAGATTAGTTCTATAGACAAAGGAGCTGGTACAAATGGTTAGAGGGCTATATACAGCATACACCGGAATGGCTAATGAACAAAAGAGACTGGATATTATCGCGAACAACCTTGCAAATGCAGCTACTGTAGGCTACAAGGAAGAGAATGTTACTAATCAAGCATTTGATGATGTCTTGACTATTAAGATTCGTGATAATTCGGAAGCCTTTAATGACAGGCCGGTAGGTAAGATGAGTCTCGGTGTTAAGCTGGGAGAGGCATATACAAATTATACACAAGGATCATTAAGACAGACGGGCAATTCCTATCATCTGGCTCTAGAGGGACAAGGTTTTTTCACAATGTCTGTTACGGATAGGGCAGGAAATGTCGATACTAAATATACACGAAATGGTAGTTTTACCATGACAAGGGATGGTCATATCGTGGATGCAGATGGAAACCACCTGATGGGGGAAAGTGGAGAGGTTATTATTCCCACTGATGCAGTAAATGTGGAAGTAGATGCAACTGGGGGAATATATGCTGATGGGAATTATATAGACACTCTCCTAATTGCAGACTTTGAGGATTATAACTACCTTATAAAGTCAGGTGATACAATGTTTGAAACTGTAGAAGGTGCATCAATTATACCTGCTACTGCCCGTGTAAATCAGGGGTATACTGAACAGTCCAATGTGAATGTGGTATCTGAGATGGTAGAGATGATATCAGTTACTAGAGCATATGAAGCAAATCAGAAAGTGATTCAATCCATTGACCAGACACTAGATCTGGCTGCTAATTCTGTTGGTAAGGTATAGTATATAGATAAATCCACACTTGTGACATACGCGATAGGAGGAAAAGTGATATGATGAGATCCTTATGGACAGCAGCGTCAGGAATGACAGCTCAGCAATCAAATGTAGATACCATATCGAATAATTTAGCTAATATTAACACTACAGGCTACAAGAAAGAAACAGTGGAGTTTAAATCCTTGTTATATCAGACAATTCAGGAGAACTCCTATGACAATAATGGAAATCCTAAGCCTACAGGTATTCAGGTGGGACTAGGAGTAAGAAATTCAGCCATAACCTCGCTATATACACAAGGGACATTGCAAGAGACGGGCAATAACTTTGATTTTGCTATAGAGGGTAAAGGTTTCTTTATGGTAAGAACCCATGATGGAAGTATAGGTTATACAAGAAATGGCTCCTTTGGACTTGCTAATGGCATAGAGGGATTAACAATTTCTGATTCCTTAGGAAATCCACTACTTGATTCGACAGGATCAGCCATAGTTATAGACGAAAGGTATAATCCATCAAAGATTAATATAAATGAATTTGGAGAGCTTATTTATACAGATGAAGATAATGGCTCTATACCTATTGGTATTACAGTAGGCTTAGTTCAATTTAACAACCCCAGTGGATTAGAGAAGACCTCTGGAAGCTTGCTTAAGGAGACAGAGGCATCAGGCTTACCCCGATTAGAATCAGATGATTTTATGCTAGAGAAAAGTAAGATTAGACAGGGATACTTAGAGGGTTCAAATGTTCAAGCGGTAGATGAGATGGTAAATCTTATTGTTGCCCAAAGAGCTTATGAAATGAACTCAAAAATTATAACTGCTGCTGATCAGATGCTACAGCAGGCTAACAATTTAAGATAAGCCTATTAGTTTCGGAATCCTAACTAGCACCTAGCTATTAACTAAGATTAAGAGAGGGGAGAAGCTGATAATGAGCATAAATATTGAATCGAATTCACCATATCTTATGAATGGTGTTGCAACAGCAGATAGATCAAGAATAGATATTCTTGAAGGTAAATTACAGAGCAAGCCTACAAGCGATGAAGAATTGATGGAGGTATGCAAAAGCTTTGAGTCATATTTACTAGAGCAAGTCATGAAAGGTATGGAAAAGACCATACCCTCTGAGGATAAGAAAAATCCTTATTTAGAACATTTTGGTGATATGCTTTATCAGGAATATGCAAAAAGTGCTACTGAGAATCAGGGGCTCGGGCTGGCACAGATGCTGTATGAGTCTATGAAAAGAAATGGTTAATAATACGGTACCAGTCACCAACTTAAGAATATTCTCAGCTGGTGGCTGGTACCGTTTTTTTCATTCTTTTTTGTCCATTTAGAATACATTTATGTTGGGAGGTAAATGCTATGGCCGAGACGGTGGAAGGCTATGTAGAGAAAATAGTATATCGTAATGATGAGAACGGCTATACAGTATTTAGTCTAACATACAATGAGGATGAACTAACCTGTGTTGGCCACCTTACTATGATAAGTGAGGGGGAGTTTATTAAGGCTACAGGAGGATATACAGAGCATCCCTTATATGGAGAGCAATTTTTATTGGAAGGCTATGAAATATTGGAGCCAGAGGATGCTTATTCTATAGAACTATATCTTAGTTCTGGGGCTATAAAGGGAGTTGGTAAAGTCCTAGCATCTAGGATTGTTAAAAAATTCGGCGACAATACATTTCGGGTAATTGTAGAAGATCCCAGTGCGTTAGCTCAAGTTAAGGGGATCAGTGAGCGTATGGCCAATGAAATATATCGCCAATTTGAAGATAAAAGGGACATGAGAAATGCTATGATGTTCCTACAAAAATATAATGTTACTGGTAACCTGGCAGTAAAGATATATAAGGAATATGGGCAAAGGATGTATGACCTCATACGAGAGAATCCTTATCGAATAGCAGAGGATATTAGCGGTGTAGGCTTTAAGACGGCTGATGAAATAGCTGCTAGAGTGGGGATAGAGCCAAATTCAGACTACAGGATTAAAGCAGGTATTCTCTATGTTTTGTTACAGGCAAATGGTGAGGGTCATGTATATCTACCGGAGCAGGAGTTAATAAAAAGAGCAAAGCAACTCTTATTGGCTGAGGATGATGCAATAGAGCGTCAAATAATGGCCCTTAATATTGAAAAGAAAATTATTCTGATTGAAAAGAATGAACAGAAGCAAATTTATTTTGCGGCCTTTTATTATATGGAGTTAAATGTAGCCAGAATGCTTCATGATTTAAATATAAGATATAGCTATGACAAGGATGAACTTAATCATAGATTGCAAGAGATTGAAGGGTTAATCGAAACAGAGTTGGATGAGCAACAAAGAACTGCTGTTAAGGAAGCGGTATATAATGGTCTTTTGGTTATAACCGGTGGGCCAGGTACAGGAAAAACCACTACAATTAATGCGATTATCAGGCTATTTGAGGCTGAAGGAATGAGCATATTATTGGCGGCACCCACCGGCAGAGCAGCTAAGCGAATGAGTGAGACTAGTGGATATGAAGCAAAAACAATTCACAGGATGCTGGAGCTTAGCAGATTAACTCAGGGTGATAGTAATAATTATACCTTTGAACGAAATGAAACCAATCCCTTGGAAACCGATGTACTTATCATAGATGAAATGTCTATGGTGGACATCAGCTTGATGAATGCACTTTTGAAAGCAGTTTCTGTTGGAACTAGGCTTATCTTAGTGGGAGATGTGAATCAGCTTCCCAGTGTAGGGCCTGGAAACGTACTAAAGGATATAATTAATTCACATTGCTTTAATGTTGTAAAGCTGACTAAGATATTTCGTCAATCGGCTGGTAGTGATATAATAGTAAATGCTCATAAGATAAACGCAGGCCAGCAAATAAATTTAGATAATAAGAGTATGGATTTCTTTATGCTAAAAAGAGCTGAAGCAGATGTAATCATAGCAGTTATGATTAATCTCATAAAGAATAAGCTTCCAAGGTATGTTAAGGCGACTCCTTTTGATATTCAGGTTTTAACTCCTATGAGAAAAGGAGAATTGGGGGTTGAAAGGCTTAATAAGGCTCTACAAAATGCTCTTAATCCTGCATCTTCGGATAAGCGTGAGAAGGAATATCTTCAAGGTATTTTCCGTGAAGGTGACAAGGTAATGCAGATTAAGAATAATTATCAGCTTGCATGGGAGGTAAAGAGTAGCTATGGTATAACTACTGCATCAGGTACCGGTGTATTTAATGGGGATGCAGGAGTTATTAAGGAAATCAATTTGTTTGCTGAGCAATTACTAGTGGAATTTGATGACAATAGATTGGTAAACTATAGTTTCAGTCAGTTGGATGAGCTGGAGTTGGCTTATGCTATAACTATTCACAAATCACAGGGCAGTGAATACCCTGCGGTAATTTTACCTATTCTAGATGGGCCGAGGCTTTTACTTAATCGCAATCTTTTATATACAGGAGTTACTAGGGCCAAAAGTTGTGTTGTAATTGTAGGCAGTGATAAAATGGTCGAGTTTATGATTGAAAATAAAAGTGAACAGAGTCGCTATTCAAGTTTAAATGAGCAGATAAAGGAAATGGCATTATAAATTATCTAGTGCATTATTTTGGAAAATGAGTTATAATTATTTTAGTAGTTAATTGTGGAATGGAGGTAATAGTTTTGTCTTATACTACATTAGTTATTATGGCAGCGGGTATGGGAAGTAGATTCGGAGGGGGCATTAAGCAGTTAGAGCCTGTGGGGCCTAATGGTGAGATTATAATGGATTACTCTATCTATGATGCCATTGACGCAGGTTTTAATAAAGTTGTATTTATTATACGCAAGGATCTTGAGAAAGATTTTAAAGAGATAATAGGAAAACGTATTGAGAAGCAGCTTAAGGTGGAATATGTATTTCAGAATTCTGATACATTGCCTGAAGGATTTAGTACACAAGAGGGACGTACAAAGCCGTGGGGTACAGGGCATGCAGTATATTGCTGCAAGGACATAGTAAAGGAGCCATTTGCAGTTATTAATGCTGATGATTACTATGGAAAGGAAGCCTTCAAATTATTATATAATTTTCTTAATTCGGATATTCAAGATCCATATGTATATTGCATGGCAGGATTTGTTTTGGGTAACACCCTGAGCGAAAATGGAGCGGTTACCCGTGGTTTATGTAAGACTGATAATGACGGATGGCTTATTGATGTCGTTGAGACCTTTGGTATTGTTAAAGAGGGGGATCATGCCAAAGCAAAAGGTGAAGATGGAACTGATAAAGTAGTAGAACTTAATAGTACCGTATCCATGAATATGTGGGGCTTTAAGCCAACTGTATTTGATGAGCTAGAGAAAGGTTTTATAGAGTTTTTATCAGAACTTTCACCAGATGATATTAAGAAGGAATACCTCCTACCTGAAGTAATAGGAAGGTTAGTGAATGAAAAGATCGCAAAGGTTAAGGTATTAAAGACAAATGATCGTTGGTTTGGTGTAACCTATAAAGAAGATAAAGATTCGGTTGTTAAGTCTATCAGGAGTTTGATAGAAAGCGGAGCTTATCCAAGTAGAAATAAGGAGTAAACATTTGCTTCAAGCCATAATAGATATGTTGTATCCGGTGAGGTGCCCTGTTTGTGGTGACATTGTTACACCCAAGGGTAGGAGAATCTGCATTCCTTGTGATGAGAAGCTCGAACTTATCGTTGAACCTCGTTGTAAGAAGTGTAGTAAACCTATAGAACTGGAGCAAAAAGAATATTGTAGTGATTGTGAAAGAAAGAATTATCACTTTGACTGTGGTTATTCCTTGTGGGTATATGATTCTGTAATGAAGAAATCAATTTCTGATTTTAAGTATTGTTATAAGAAGGAACATGCCAAGTATTATATTGAGAAACTAATAGAAGTTTACGGTAATACCATAACTAAATTGGCCCCGGATGCTATTGTACCAGTACCTATTCATAAGAGTAAGTACCGTGAAAGAGGGTATAACCAAGCAGAAATACTTGCAAAGGGAATTTCTAGAGAACTTAACATTCCAGTCTTGTCTCATCTTTTAATAAGAAATAAAAAGACCCTACCTCAAAAGCAGCTTAGTGATAAGGAAAGGCTAAGAAATCTCCAGGAAGCCTTCGCAATAAATGAAATTATTGCCGATGAGCATTTAAATAGACTTAATAAAATCCTAATAGTAGATGATATATATACGACAGGAAGTACTATTGAGGCCTGTACTAATGTATTAATAAAGCATGGTATAGAGCATGTTTATTTTATAACTTTATGCATAGGAAAAGGATTCTAAAGGTTTACAACGGGAAGATAAGAATTGGAGGAATGGAAATGGATGTGCGAAATTGCAGAAATTGTGGTAAGTTATTCAACTACATTCATGGTCCGCATTTGTGCCCAACCTGTGTCAAAGCACTTGATGATAAGTTCGAAGAGGTTAAGGAATATGTGTATGACCATCCAAGGGTAGATATGCAGGAGGTGTCTGAGGTTTTTGATATAAGTATATCTCAGATAAAGCAATGGATCCGCGAGGAGAGGTTATCTTTTGCAGAGGATTCAATGATAGGTCTTGATTGTGAAAGCTGCGGTGTAACTATTAAGATGGGCCGTTATTGTAAATCATGTAAGGATAAGCTTGCGAAAGGGTTCCAGGAATTGTATCATAAGCCCGAACCCTTGCCCAAGCAAAAACCTACTGACCACAGATATAGTGGAAGGATGCGTTTTCTAGATCAGGATAGAAATTAGAGCTATCCTAGATATAAGATTATGAATTATTTTGATAAGCGGATACCATTATCCTCTATGATGATGGATCCGTTTTTATATAATTTGCCTATTGCTCTTTTAAAGGCATTTTTACTTATGTTGAATTTTTTCTTTATATCTTCGGAGTTGGATTTGTCATGATAGGGAAGAAAGCCGCCCTCATCCTTAAGAAGCTCTAGTATCATGTCCGCATCAGAATCCATTTGGATGTAGGATTTTTCCCTTAGGCTAAGGGTTAGTTTGTTGTCCTCTCTGATGCTGGTTATTCTTGCCTTAACTATTTCTCCATACTTTAAAGGTTTGAATATTTCGTTGTTTGGGATTAAAGCAGAATATATATTATCTACAGCCACAAACACTCCAAAGGCGTCTATTTTATCATAGACCATACCTGTTACAATATCCCCTTCCTTATAATTCGAATCGGTTGATAAGAAATCATAAACCTTCATAGTGGCGCATAAGCGATTGCTTTTATCTACATAAAGAGCAACTAATACATTATCTCCTTCTTCGACTTTATAGGTCTGTTCCTTGAAAGGTAATAACAAATCTTTCATAAGACCCCATTCTAAGAAAGCACCAATATTAGTAATCTGTTTCACCTTAAGGATAGTGGTAGTTCCTACAGTAAGGGGGACATCTGCGGTAGTGGCTATTTCTCTATCTTCTGAATCCTTATAAATAAATACCTTAATCATATCATTAAGTTTGGTCTGTTCTGGGACCTCCTTAATGGGGAGAAGAACTCTTTGGCTGTCATTTAATCCTGGTTCACATAGATATACGCCAAAGTCTGTCTTTTTGCATACCTCTAAGGTTTGATATTTTCCTAATTCTATCATAATTAATCCTTTCTATGCCCTTCAAATTCAATAATTGCATAGGGCTTTTGATTTTCATTTTCTAAAACAACATAGTATTTATTATCAAGCTGAGAAATTTTAGGGTATATTATGTCGCCAAGAAGAGCTTGGGTTTTATATTCCACGCGCATATTAGATACTATATAATCAATCGGCAGGAACTCTTCTGCCATTTTAATATATTGTCCGTTATTTACATGGTTATACGAATCTATATTTGATTTTATTACAGGAAATGAGGGATAAGGAACAAACTCCTCTGGAATAGCAATCTTTCTATCTTTATGTTCCATCGGATAAGCTGGCTCTAGTATATAGCCCCCATTATCTTCAGGTACTTTTACAGGGCATTTGCTTTCGGTATCCATATAGACCCATATTGAATCTGCAACTGATAAAATGTTACCCGCTCTATCCTTCATAATAAAATTACGGTATCCGTAAAAGCCTTTAAATGCATAAGGCCATGTACCCACAGTAATTTGGTCACCGAGAGAAGCGTGCTTATAAACTTGTAGGTTCCAGCTTGCCAACAACCAAACTCTATTCTTATTATGCAGGTAAGACAAGCCCAAATTCAAATCCTCGGACTGAAAGGTACTGCAATCTTGGAAATAATCTATTATGGATGATGGATCCATGGTACCCTTATAGTGGTTAATCTCGCTATAGCGTATTCTACTGTCAAATGTATACATGCTCTCAGCCTTTCAATATATTTGGTAAACTTTACAGATAATAGGATATCATATAGTAGATGTAAATTCCAGTAAAGTTTATAATGGGATAATAATATACCTGTGGTTTGCTTGTCTTTCTGCTTGGTGATTAAATCACTAGTATTTAAATTGCGCTTTTGTTATAATAAGCTATATATTCCTTTGATGACTATTTCTTATTTTTGTGCTAATGGGCACAAAAACAGCCATACTAATAAATAGTATGGAGTTAAACTACTTTGATATAATTTAATATGTATTATACCCTAATATCAATATTTTGTCCCAGATGAGGTGCTACTGATTGTTCCATCATCTTAATCATGCTTTGTCCAAGCTCCTCAATTGTTTCGAGATTCTTGGAAAGTACCGCAATACCTACATCTACACTATTAATAGAGGGGTTTATCGGCATAGGTATGGAAGATATCTGCATATTATACTCCTATTCTGCGTAGCCTTGCGCTAAAACCATAAGTTATATAAAGTATAACACAAAATATTAAGGAATAAAATAGCATTTATTAGTTACAAATAAGGATGTTAAACATCTCTTATGTCTTATAAAATTTATGATTAATTTGGAGGTTTTTTTATGATTTATGATGTTATTATTATCGGATCTGGTCCAGCCGGATTATCAGCTGCGATCTATGCTCAAAGAGCGGAGCTTAAAAATATAGTTATTGAAAAGACAGGTTTTAGCGGTGGACAAATAATCAATACCTATGAGGTTGACAATTATCCTGGTACTCCTGGTATCAGTGGTTTTGATCTTAGTGCTAAGTTTAGAGAGCATTGCGATAAACTGAACACCACATTTGTTACAGGAGAGGTTGTTGAATTAAAGCTTGAAGATGATATTAAGCTTCTTACTTTAGATGACGGTAGCCAATATAAGGCTAAGACAATTGTTATTGCATCAGGAGGGTTGCCGAGACATTTGAATGTTCCGGGAGAGGATAAGTTCTCCGGACTGGGATTATCCTATTGTGCAACCTGTGATGGAGCATTTTTTAAGAATCGGAAAGTAGCTGTTGTAGGTGGAGGAGATGTGGCTGTTGAGGATGCCATTTTCCTATCAAGAATTTGTGAAAAGGTGTATGTAATTCATAGAAGAGATGAATTTAGAGCTATTAAAAGCAGTGTAAACAAACTCTTAGAGAATGAAAATGTTACTATCTTGTGGGATAGTGTTGTAGAAAGCATTAATGGAACTGAAACAGTAGAGTCATTGGATGTTAAAAATGTTAAGACCGGTGAGTCCTCCAAGATAGATGTGGATGGAGTGTTTATAGCGGTTGGCTATATTCCTACATCTCAGATATATAAGGATATAGTAGCCACTGATGATAGTGGATATATAATTGCAGGAGAGAACACAGAAACAAATGTACCAGGAATATTTGCTGCTGGTGACATTAGGACTAAGGATTTGAGGCAAATTATTACTGCAGCATCTGATGGTGCAAATGCGATTACAGCAGTAGAAAGATATTTAAATAAAATTAATTAAAGTATTAATAATTTAAATATCGTCAATATGTGTTTGTTTTAGCTGTTTATAGCCGGTTTTTCTACAATATTTATTGACACCAAGTTTAGGATTTGCTATAATTATTATCAAAGATGTAACAATTTTGTAACAATTATACCATAGCGTATCCACTTTGCATTAACATAAATAATGTGTTGAGTGCAAAACTTGGGAGGAACAAACAGATGAGAAAATATCAGGCTATAAAATCAGCTGTATTTACAGCGTCAGCCTTAATATTTTTATTAGCTTCAAAGGATAGAGTATATGCAAATCAAGCATCTTCGGTCGAGTTTGGTGTGGCCGGTATATCAAAAACCCTCGGGGATGTGTATTCCTCAGGGGATCATGAAGTAAGCGAGAAGATAACTGAATTATTTAATGCAGAGATATATTCACCATTTTCCAATCTAGGTGTTTCAGTAGCTACTAATTACGTAAATGTTAGAAGTCAACCATCTACAGAAAGTGAAGTGGTGGGTAAGCTTTACAATGGTTGCGCTGCTGAGATATTAGAATGGCTTGAGGGAGATTGGGTTAAAATTGTTTCCGGTGATGTAGAGGGATATATAGCTTCTAATTATCTTGCTACAGGAAAAGCGGCGGAAGAGCTTGCCGATGAACATGCTGAGAAATATGCAACAGTAAAAGCAGAGGGTCTGAGGGTAAGAGAAGAGCCGAGTTTAGAGGCTAGAATATATGAGTTGCTTTCTTCTGGAGCGCGTTTCCCTGTTGTTAAAGAAGATGGAGATTGGGTAGAAATTCTTCTTAGTACTGATGATGATAGGGGAACAGACTTTACAGGATTTGTACATAAAGATTATGTAGATGTTGAGATTATATTTAAAGAGGCAATATCCATAGAGGAAGAGCAAAGAATCATTAGACAGCAGCGTGAAGCTGAAAGAGCTGAGGCTGAAAGGTTACAGCGTCTTGCTGAGGAAGAGGAAAGAAGACGAGTCGAGGAAGCTAGAAGGCAGGAAGAGGCCAGAAAGGCTGCTGAGGAAAAGAAGAAGACTGAGCAAGAAACAAAGAAGGAAGATAATCCCACAGGAGGTTCCAGCAAGGGTAGTGCTACTGGAAATGAGATAGCAAATTATGCACAGAAGTTTGTAGGGAACCGATATGTTTGGGGTGGAACTAGTCTTACCCAGGGTGCAGATTGCTCTGGATTTGTATACACTATTTATCAACAATATGGATATAAACTAGATAGAGTTTCTAGAGATCAGGCTAGAACAGCTGGACGAAAGGTTGACATTAGTGATCGTCAGCCAGGAGACTTAATATTCTATACTGATAGTCGAGGAACTGTAAATCATGTGGCTATTTATATAGGTAATGATAAGATTGTACACGCTGCCAACAAAAGACAAGGAATTATAATATCTCCTTATAATTATCGTAAGGTATATCGTGTAAGAAGAGTTGTTAATTAATCTATAGTATAAAGGGCTGTTTCATTATTTTGAAACAAGCCCTTTCTTTATTTAAATAGTATTGGAATTTTATATCAAATGTGGTAAAATAAGGGCGTAAGATTAAAACCTGAAAACTATTGTTATATAAAGGAGCAATACAGATGGATTTTAACAATAACAGAGAAAGAAGAAGATATAAAAGACTACCTATTGATCTTACACTAGAGATAGATGAGATATTTAAACAGGATAATGTCATAGTCGGCAATATAGGGGCTTCGATTTCAGTTTTTGACATATCAAAAAGCGGTATTGGATTTGTTAGTGAAGCCAATTTGCCTATAGGCTATTATTTCAGAGGTAATATTAATTTTAGCAACGGTGACTTCTTTAGAGTGGTTATTCAGATTATTAGATCAGGTATCGCAGAAGGAAATCTTAAGGCCTATGGAGCGGAGTTTGTTGGACTTGCCCCATTTCTCGCTGACAAAGTCGATCATTATGAAAGAAGCCTTATGGCAAAATAAATAAATCAAATAGTGGCGGTATAAAAGCTATATATAGGAGGATGCTGATATCTATGGTGTGATAGATTTCAGCATCCTTCGCCTATAATTTTGAAATAGTACTTATTGTATTCTATTAGCAATATAATGAATAAGCTTTCATAAAATTGATTTAATTAGTGAAATTAGCATTTAATATACAGATATTACAAAATGTATAAAGCCCTATTGACAAACTATATTATAGTAATCTTGCACAAAGGTATGAATAGAACTTACATAAAATGGATATAACTATTTTTGAATCCACATTTTATTAAAAAGTTATCAACATAAAAAAGCCTTATATTTGATTGAAAAGAAGTTATACACGGATTTATCCACATTATCCACATGTACAAACTACTATTGTCGCATAGGAAAAAACTTGTCAAGTTCGAAAATCCGTTTTGTTACTTCTGATAAATCGACCTAATATGCCTAAATAATGTCAAATAATGGATGCGAATTCTATTGTCGGAAAACATATAAATATATTGGAAATTAACAAAAACTTAACAGGGATTGTTGAAAAAGATTAGAATATGCAAAAATTGGGCATACAGTATGTATAGTTGAGAAGCTTAACACTACTTGGTTGATAATCCTAAAGTGCTTGTCACAATTTTTGCACTATGTTATAATTTAATTAAGCATAAACTATATGCTAATAGAGGTAAAGGAGTTGATCTTATGCGTTATATTATCAGTGGAAAGAATATTGATG
>JAAYPG010000194.1 GCA_012519905.1 Clostridiales bacterium
ATGGTTTATAGATAAGATTACTCAGGCCTGTAGGAATATAACCACTAAACGAGAGGAACAAACCAGCGGACTGATAAGTAAGGCCAAGGTTTACATAGAAGAAAATTATCATAAGGATATATCCTTAGATGATGTATCTAGGATATTAGATATTAGTCCATATTACTTTTCAAAGCTATTTAAGGAGGAGACAGGAGAGAACTTCATAGAATACTTGACCAACATGCGAATAGAGAAGGCAAAACATTTACTAATGCACAGTGGAAAGAACATAAAGAATATCTGTATAGAAACAGGATATAGTGACCCGAATTATTTTAGTAGAATATTTAAGAAACAAGTAGGAGTCACACCTACTGAATATAGGGAATTATGTAATTAGTTGTTAGGGTTATTCTATTGCTCATTTATTAAGGAGTGAGCATGCATAGGAATGGAGTGTATTATGAAAAGAAAGATTATATGTATTGTGCTTATATTGTTGGCCTTAAGCCTTGTAGGATGCAGAGAGGATGATATTCCCGCATATGAGGGGAGTGAACCCGAAAGAAAAATTCAAATTGGCTTATCCTTTGATTCATTTGTTATAGAACGATGGCAGAGGGATAGAGATGTGTTTGTTTATACTGCAGAGGAGCTTGGGGCGGAGGTAAATGTACAGAATGCAAATGGGGTGGTGGAAAAACAGATTTCCCAGATTGAATACTTTATTGATAAGAAAATGGATGTAATAGTAATAATTGCAGTGGATTCAAAAGCCTTTGCCGAGGTGGTAGATAAGGCCAAGGAAGCAGGAATAAGGATTGTAGCATATGATAGACTTTTAATAAACTCCAATGTAGACTTATATATTTCATTCGATAATGAAAAGGTAGGCACCCTAATGGCTCAGTCTATTAAGGATAATGTTCCTGAGGGAGGGAATATCATAACAATATTCGGGCCCACCACGGATCATAATGTTCAACTAGTGGAGCAGGGATATGGCGAGGTTATGGAGGATGCCAATCTTAATGTGATTTACTCTGTCAATGCAGTAAATTGGCTAGCTGAGGAAGCCTATTATGCAGTAAATGAAGCCTTACTAAAGACATCGCAGATTGACGGGGTTTTTTGTGGTAATGATAATCTAGCTACAGAAGCGGTTAGAGCCTTATCTGAAAACCGTATGGCAGGAAGTGTTGTTGTCACTGGACAGGATGCTGATCTGGCTGCCTGTCAAAGAATAGTGGAAGGAACTCAGACAATGACTGTCTATAAGCCCGTTGATAAGCTTGCTAAGGCGGCAGCAGAATATGCTGTAAAGCTAGCCAAGGGTGAGACTATTGATGTAAACACCACTATAAATGATGGTTTATGGGATGTACCTTATGTTAAGCTTGAGCCTATTGCTGTAGATAAGAACAATATGGATGAAGTAATCATAGACGGGGGCTTTCAAAAGAGAGAGGATGTATACCTCAATATTTTGGAGTGATTATTTATACATGGCTAGTAAATTATTGATATATTTCTAGCATATTTTTGTTGTTGAGTAAATTGTACATAGTGTTTTAACAGCCACCTATAAAAATATACAGTTTATAACAAGTTAGTCCTAACCGCCCTATGGTATATTAAAAGTGCAATAATGCACAGTTTTTAATATAAGGGAGGTAAACTAGTATGAAGAAAAGGTTATTTGGAATCCTGCTTTGCGCAGTAATGATTACATCATTACTTACAGCTTGTGGCGCTAAGGAAACAGGTGGTAAGGATGGGGGCAAGACAATTGGTGTATGTATGCCTACCAAGGATTTACAGCGTTGGAACCAGGACGGCGAAAACATGGAAAAGTTACTGAAGGAAGCTGGCTATAAGGTTGACCTACAGTATGCAAGTAATGATATCCAGACTCAGGTTTCACAGATCGAGAATATGATAGCTAATGATGTTTCCCTTTTGGTAATTGCTTCTATAGAGGGTGATTCACTAGGAACAGTTCTTGCTCAGGCAAAAGAGAAAAAAATTCCTGTAATAGCTTATGATCGCTTAATCATGAACACAGATGCTGTTTCTTACTATGCTACATTTGACAACTACATGGTTGGTCAGAAGCAGGGTGAGTATATTGAACAGGCACTTGACCTTAAGAATGCAGCAGGCCCATTCAATATTGAGCTTATAACTGGTGACCCTGGTGATAACAATGCAAACTTCTTCTTTAGTGGTGCTATGGATGTTCTTAATCCTTATATTGAATCAGGTAAATTAGTGGTTAAGTCTGGTCAGACTGACTTCGCTACTGTAGCAACTGCTAACTGGTCTACAGAAAATGCTCAAGCTAGAATGGAGAATATCATATCCTCCTTCTATGCTGACGGGACAGTTCTTCATGCAGTAATGGCATCTAACGATTCAACAGCTTTAGGTACTGCAAATGCTTTGACAGCATCCTATACAGGTCCTTGGCCAATACTTACTGGTCAGGATTGTGATATAGCAAACGTTAAAAATATGATAGCCGGAAAACAGTCCATGTCAATCTTCAAGGACACCCGTGATTTAGCAAAACAGACTGTAAAAATGGTTGACGCAATCATGAAGGGCGGAGAGGCTCCTGTTAATGATACCAAGACCTATGATAATGGTAAGGGTATTGTTCCAACATATCTATGTGAACCTGTATTTGCAGATGTTAATAACTATGAAGAACTCTTAATTGAATCAGGATATTATACAGCGGATCAATTAAAGTAGTCTTAGTATAATTTAAAGTCTTATATGGGGCTATTGCATATCTAGCTATTAGCTATATAGGTGCAAGTAGCCCCATATATCCATAAATATGTTTTATGGTATTTATAGATACATATGAAAATAAGATTCATACATATAAATGGTTAGATTTTGGAGGGGGATATAGTTGGCGAAAGTATTGCTTGAAATGAAGAATATCACCAAAACTTTCCCTGGCGTTAAAGCACTTGATAACGTTAACTTAAAAGTTGAAGAGGGCGAAATACATACTCTTGTCGGTGAAAATGGTGCTGGTAAATCCACACTAATGAATGTATTAAGTGGTATCTATCCCTATGGCTCCTATGAGGGGCAGATACTTTATGATGGCAGTGAATGCCATTTCACTGATATTAAAGACAGTGAAGAAAAGGGGATTGTTATTATACATCAGGAGTTAGCCTTAATTCCCTATATGACAATCGGTGAAAACATGTTCCTCGGTAATGAAAGAGGTAAAGCATTTGCGATAGATTGGGATGAAACCTATGATATAGCTGATAAATACCTACGGATGGTAGGACTTAATGAATCCTCTAGAACCTTAGCTAAGGATATCAGCGTAGGCAAACAGCAACTTGTTGAGATTGCAAAGGCATTGGCAAAAAATGCAAGGCTTCTTATCCTTGATGAGCCAACAGCGTCGCTTAATGAAAAGGAATCAAAGGCACTTTTGGATTTGTTACTACAGTTTAAGAAGGAAGGATTAACATCAATTCTTATTTCCCATAAGCTAAATGAGATATCTTATATAGCTGATAAAATCACTATTATTCGAGATGGTTCGACAATAGAGACCTTGGATAAAAAGGAGGACGATATTACAGAGGACCGTATAATTAGGGGCATGGTAGGAAGAAGTATTTCGGATCGTTTTCCTAAGAGAGAGAATATAAAATTTGGTGATATATCTTTAGAAGTGGAGAATTGGAATGTTTTTCATCCCTTATATGAAGACCACAAAATTATTGATAATGTAAGTATGCACGTTCGTAAGGGTGAAGTAGTTGGCATTGCAGGGCTTATGGGAGCAGGACGTTCTGAGCTGGCCAAGAGTATATTTGGCAAGAGCTATGGTACGGGGATTTCAGGTACAGTTAAAATAGGAGGAAAGGAAGTCTCTCTAAAAAATGAATACTCGGCTATTAAACATAAATTAGCCTATGTAACAGAGGATAGAAAAGATGAGGGACTAATTTTATCGAATTCAATTAAGCACAATATAACTCTCGCTAATTTATCGGGGGTCAGCAATAGTGGAGTTATTGATGCAGATAGAGAATATCAGGTTGCTCTTGAACAGAGAGATAATTTAAATATTAAATGCCCCACTGTGGAGCAAAATGTAGGTAATCTAAGCGGTGGAAACCAACAAAAGACATTATTGGGAAAATGGATGTTTGCGGATCCGGAAATTCTTATTTTGGATGAACCAACTAGAGGTATTGATGTTGGGGCAAAATATGAAATTTACTGTATTATCAACCAGTTAGTTGCAGAGGGCAGATCAATCATACTCATTTCATCTGAGCTTCAAGAAGTCATCGGCATGTGTGACCGTATCTATATTATGGAGAGTGGCAGAATAGTCGGTGAGGTTGAGGGGGCCGAGGCAACTCAGGAAAATATTATGGCACATATTTTGAAAACAAGTAATAAAGGAGCGTAAACAATGAATAAAGCGAAAGTAACGTCATTTATAAAAGCAAATACTATGATAATAGCGTTAATCCTTGTATCTGCCTTCTTTGTATGGCAGACGGGGGGAAGAATGCTTCTTCCACAGAATGTTTCTAATCTCATATCCCAAAATGCATATGTATTCGTACTAGCAACCGGTATGTTGCTATGTATCTTAACAGGCGGTAACATTGACCTATCCGTAGGCTCTGTTGTTTGTTTTGTAGGTGCTGTGGGAGCAACCTTAATGGAAAATAAGGATGTAAATTGGGTTATTGCGGTTATTTTTATGCTAATTATAGGAACAGCTATTGGAGCCTGGCAAGGCTTTTGGATTGCTTATGTACGGGTACCGCCATTTATTACAACCTTGGCAGGTATGCTGATATTTAGAGGACTTTCGAATGTTGTATTGCAAGGACTAACTGTATCTCTAACAAATACAACATTTATTAGATTATTTGGTGGCGGAGCAGATTGCTATGTTCCTGATATATTTGCTATGGAAGGCTTCAATCTGACTACTATGTTAGCGGGTATAATTGTATGTCTTATATATCTTGTAATGCAGATTCAAGGAAGAATAAAGAAAGTCAAAAAGGGTTATGATACAGAACCTTTTAACAAGACACTAATTAAAACAGCTGTTATATGCGCGGTTATATTAGTCTTTGCATTCCAGTTGTCAAGGCATAAAGGCATTCCTACTGCCATGGTTATTGTTGCAATTGTAGTCTTAGCATATGGATATATTACTTCAAAGACCATATTAGGCCGTCATTTTTATGCAGTGGGCGGTAATGAGAAGGCTGCTAAGCTATCAGGTATAAATACAAATAGAGTTTATTTCCTGGCCTATACAAACATGGGATTTTTGTCAGCCTTAGTAGGTATGATGACCATAGCCAGACTAACCTCTGCACAGCCTACATACGGTCAGAACTATGAAATGGATGCTATTGGCTCCTGCTTTATCGGCGGTGCATCTGCTTATGGTGGTACAGGAAAGGTATCCGGTGTTATAATTGGTGCCTTACTTATGGGCGTTATCAACCTTGGTATGAGTATTATGGGTGTTGATGCCAACTGGCAGAGGGTTGTTAAAGGTATGGTTCTCCTTGGAGCTGTCATATTTGATGTTGTATCAAAGAAAAGAAATAATTAATATATATAGCCTTTACTCTCATTTTCCTTTTCTCATAAAATGGTGTTGCCAAATAAATGGCAACATCATTTTTATAGCTTCTAGTTGACAAAGTTGTCAGATAATTGTAAAATGTGCTACATATTCATTTTCGTTTTTATGACTATAATTGATGAAACCATATGATCTGGGAGGAAAATAATGAAATTTGTGGTACCTGAGGGCTATAAGCCGCACCTAAATATTAAAGAAACAGAGATCGCTATTAAGGATGTAAAGGATTTTTTTGAGAGAGAGTTAGCAAAGCAGCTAAACCTAATTAGAGTATCGTCGCCTTTATTTGTTAAGCCAGAGTCAGGTCTCAATGATAATCTAAGTGGAGTGGAAAGACCAGTTGCATTTGGAGTTAAGGAACAAAATGATGATATTGTAGAAATTGTTCACTCCTTGGCAAAATGGAAGCGCTTAGCATTGAAAAAATATGGTTTTTCAGTAGGAGATGGCTTATATACTGATATGAATGCCATTCGTAGAGATGAGGACACTAGTAATATTCATTCTATATATGTAGATCAATGGGATTGGGAAAAGATAATTAATAAAAGTGATAGAAATGAAGAAACCTTGAAGGAAATAGTAAATCTGGTTTATAAAGCCTTAAAAAATACAGAGAAATTTATTTCGGCCAAGTACAGCTATACAGGAGAAATCTTACCTGAGAATATTTTCTTTATAACTGCGCAAGAACTTGAAAATCGTTACCCTAAGCTTACTCCAAAGGAGAGAGAGTATGAGATAGCCAAGGAGATGGGCGCCGTATTTATTATGCAAATAGGCGGAGTCCTGGCATCTGGAGAGCCCCATGATGGAAGAGCACCAGATTACGATGATTGGAAGCTAAATGGAGATATTATAGTATACTATCCTGTACTAGACATAGCCCTTGAATTATCCTCAGTGGGTATACGTGTAGACGAGGACTCCTTAAGAGAGCAGCTTATGATAAGTGGATGTATGGATAGGGCAGAGCTATCATTCCAGAAGGCCTTATTAAATAAGGAACTTCCCTACACAGTAGGAGGAGGAATTGGTCAATCTAGAATTTGCATGTTTTATCTAAGAAAGGCCCATATTGGTGAGGTTCAAGCATCTGTATGGCCAGATAAGACAATTGAAAAAGCAGAAGAATACGGAATACCCCTATTATAAAAATATTGTCTTAAATTATCAAAATTGAGATAACATAAAGGAGGTTGCTTATCTACCCAGAGAGAAGGGGTGTATAAGTAACCTCCTTATTAGATATCAGTAGCTGTTATCCCTACTTCATTCATAATCACAGTTTTGTTTTAACCAGATTGCCACTGCATCATCCTTATTATGTCCTATGATGCCATCTGCTCTTTGCTTTAACTCATCTATAGCATTTTCTACAGCATAACTTTTATCACAGGCATCAAATAGGGCCATGTCATTCTGATTGTCACCGAAGCCTATGATGGTATCTAGGGCCAGGTAGTTACGGAGAAAATTCACTGCATGGTATTTTGAGGCCTTCTTAGGGAAAATCTCAAGATACCACATATCCTTAGTATAGTTATCCTTATAAAACACGCTGTTTATATTAGGAAGCTGGCTCAACATCTGGTTTAGCTCTTCTAGCTTCTCCCGCTTGTCCATCAAAGTGAAATAAATAATTGGATCACCTGCAAGGGAAGTAAAACTATCTACCCTGGTAAATGGTTTATTATATTTGCTTACCCGCTCATCATAAAAATCCTTCAAAGAACGGTTACTTAAATCCTCATAATAGGTGGATAGCTTGCCCTTATCAACTGTATATAAAAATCCCTTTAAATTATTATCCTCTATCATTGATATCAATTTAGCTGTATCTTCCTTGTTAAAGGTTTCGACTTTGATATAGTCTTGCTTAAGAGGGTCGTAGATACAGACCCCATTCATTAAAATGATTGGTAGAGTAATCTCAAGGTCCTTAAGTATATATTTGACAGAAGCAATACTTCTAGCAGTAGCGACAGTAAATAAGACACCTTGACTCATAAGGTTATTAAGTATTCTAACTGTTCTTTCAGATAGCATGACATTAGGTCCAAGAAGTGTTCCATCCAAATCCGAGATATAAAGTGTTCTCATCTTATCATCCATTCTTATAGTGAATTTACTAGATAATGTTTTCTACAAATATTTTTAATCCAATAAGTATCAAGAGAATTCCACCACCAAGCTTGGCTCTTATGCCTAACAGTACACCAAATTTTCGCCCAATATAGACTCCTAGAGAGCAGCATAGGAAGGTGATTATAGCTATAATCAGTGAAGCACTACTAATATTGGCATTAATGGCAGCTAGGCTTACACCAACGGCTAAGGCATCTATACTGGTGGCTATACCTTGAATTATAAGGTTTCTGACCGTAAAGATATTCTTCGTATGGCACTCATCTTCGGGATGCTTTAATTCCTTGATTGCATCAACTATCATGTTTAGGCCAATTGCCCCAATTAAGAAAAGAGCAACATAGTGCTGATATTTGGATATAAAATCAGTAAATCTATTACCAAGAATAAACCCAAGTATAGGCATTATACCCTGGAAGGCTCCGAAGGTGAAGGCTGTAGCAAATATATTTCCTTTTGTAATCTTGTGGCTACACATTCCATTGGTGACGGACACTGCAAATGCATCAGTTGCGACGCAAAAGCCTAGGAGCATCTGTGTTATTAAGTCCATGATTGTTTCCTTTCAGTTTCATTGCAATGCTCTTTTAGATATTTTAACTTATATTATTAGTTAATAATATCACTTTTTATGATATAATGAAAGCAATAAATAATAAAGAAAAAGATTAAGCTAAAGCCTCAGGTGAAAGTGCAGGATTTAATAATGTATATTATTTTACTTGCTTTGATATGAAATCTTTGTAAATAAACTGGGGTGTTTGAGTATGGGAGGTAGCCATGAGAATTGGAGGAGAAATAAAAAAGCCTTATAATAACCCGACAGAGTGGTTGCTGAGGGTTAAAGAGTTAAATTACAGTACGGTACATGCACCTATAGGAACTGATGCAAGCTATGAGGATAAAAAGGCATATTTGGATTGTGCCAGAGATAACGACATATTAATTGGGGAAGTGGGAGTATGGAGAAATCCCATATCTCCTAATAATGTAGAAGCAAAAGCTAATATTGAGTATTGTAAAGAGTGCCTTGCTCTAGCTGATGAGCTTCAAGCTAATTGCTGTGTTAATATCGTAGGGTCTAGAGGTGATATATGGGATGGCTTTTATAAGGAAAACTATGACGAGGATGTATATGCGCTTATAGTAGATACCACTAGAGATATAATAGACAGTGTAAATCCCAAGTACACATTTTATACGTTAGAGCCCATGCCATGGATGATACCGGATTCACCAGATACTTATCTAAAGCTTATTAAGGACATTGATCGTAAGGCTTTTGGTGTGCATCTGGATTTCACCAATATGATTAATAGTCCTATACGTTACTTAAAAAGTGATGAGTTTATAGAGGAATGCTTTAAAAAACTAGGTCCCTACACAAAAAGCATCCATGCAAAGGATGCTATTATGGAGAAAGCCTATCCATGTGTCATAAGGGAGGTTATGCCAGGGAAGGGTGAGTTTAACTTTAGGAGAATAGTTCGATTAATTGATAAGCTTGGTGATGACATACCTGTATTTGTGGAGCATCTTAATAGCCATGAGGAATATATGGAGGCTTCATCCTTTATACGAGAAACAGCCATAAGTGAAGGAATTAAAGTAATATAACCTAACTTAGGCAATTGCGAAACTCACAAAACCTTTGTTTCTTGTGCAAGTTTAACAAGGACCACAAGCAGGTACTCTGAGGCCGTCGGTACTTAGGTGACGTACTTTGGCACCTTATGTACCGTTACGAGGCGAAGGTAGCAAAAGCGCGCCTGCGATGGTTTGTTAAACTTGCACAAGATAATAAAGTAAGGTAGAGTTTCGCAATTACCTATATAACCCAACTATAATGAAAGGGAGTTAGTCATGAGACAAACTGACAAAGATAGAACAAGAGAGAGCATACAGATTAAACCCTACAAAAAGGATGCCTCTTATTCCTATACCCTAGGAGCCTTTCCAACCTATGAGCTTATACTGAACAAGCCTAAGGAGATAGTAAAGGTACTTATACATTCGGGATATACTGACATGGACAACTTGAAGGAGCTGTGTGCAAGAAATAACATTCCTGTGGAGATTAATGATAAGCTTATCGGAAGATTAAGTGATAAGGATAATTGCTATGTGGCTGGTGTATTTAGCAAGTATGGTTGTAGACTGGCCAAGGATAAGCCCCATATAGTATTAGTTAATCCCAGCAACATGGGTAATCTCGGTACAATATTACGAACCAGTCTTGGATTTGGTATATATGATATAGCTATTATACTTCCAGGAGCTGATATCTTTAATCCAAAGTGTGTTAGGGCTTCTATGGGGGCTATGTTTAGTCTTAATTTCCAACTATACAATTCCTTTGATGATTATCGTAGGCAGTATGATAGACATGATGTTTATACATTTATGATAAATGAAGAACGAACTGTAGATATAAGGGATTGTCCAAAATCAAAGCTATTTTCACTTGTCTTTGGAAATGAAGCAAGTGGCCTAGATGATTCCTTTCTTGAGGTTGGGACAAGCGTAATGATACCACAGTCATCCCATGTGGATTCCCTAAACCTAACAATAGCAGTAGGAGTAGCAGCATATGAATTTACACGATAAGCAGATTAGTCCAAGAAAACAGTACATTTTATATGACGTGCTTTTTACGTCATAATAAAATGTAATGTTTTACTTGGATAAGTGTAACGTGAGCGAGAATGCGCAGCATTTGAGCTCTAATCTGCTTATCGTAATACTAATGGCAGGCTTTTTCTTGGATAAGTGCATACGTGAATAGGTTCAGCATGCTGAACCTTTAGAGAATGCGCAGCATTTGAGCTCTAATCTGCTTATCGTAATACTAATGGCAGGCTTTTA
>JAAYPG010000035.1 GCA_012519905.1 Clostridiales bacterium
ATTTAAAATTTTAATTGATAAGTTGTCACCCTTTACGTATGCACTAGGATGTGCCAAAAATGGATATCCTCCAGCACTTTTAATAATTTCTATTACTTCCTTAGGACTTTTAAAACATAATTCTTCATCGCTTGAATTTACAATTTTGAAATATTCCCCCATATCTTTAATTATGTCTTTATCTAATAAGTAGTTTAGGGATTCCCAACCTCCTCTTTTACTATCGTATTTGTATGAAAAATAATCTGTGATATCTTCAATCTTACCAGTTTGTTTTACAAATTCTATAACTTTAGTATTAAATTCTTTTCTTTGCTTTCGATTAAACTGAATAAGATCATTTAATTCATGATTTCTAAAATCAAAATCATAAGCAATTATATGATATTCCTGATTATTATAAGTACATGAAATTTCTGTTCCCATAATATAGCCAATATCATCTGGAACACTATCTAACATTTTAATGCTACTCTCAATATTATCATGGTCTGTAATGGAAAATAACTTTATATTGCTTTCTATAATATGTTCCAATAATTCTTCAACTGTCCAAGTCCCGTCTGAAGCGGTAGTATGAATATGCATATCTACCTGATATTCCCTTTCTTCCATAAACTCACCTCATGATCTTATTTTTATAGGCGTGCTTGCTTTGACGCTTACGTAGTTATAAGGTACTATTTTGTATTTGCTTTTTATAATAAAAGTGATATTATTATGATAAAGGAGCATATAAAAATGACGTATTCAGCATTATTTTCTATATTATTCATTTCTGTATGTATAATATCGTTGATTATAGCGATATTAGTAATAAAAAGCAATTTTAAAGCATCGGTTAGCCGATGCTTCTTAGCTTTGATTATATCTGTAAATTTTTGGTCGGCTGGACTAGGCATTGCCAATATTGCACCGGATGTAGAGACATGCGAATTATGGAGACGTGTTTCAGCAGTGGGATGGGGAACAGCATATGCCATTATTCTACATTTCATATTAATATTTACAGGCTATATAACTCTGTTGAAAAAGAGATGGCTATACATAATTCTATATCTTCCTGCGGTTATATCAGTGCTGGCTTTCGCTATTCCCAATGGCCTTAACCCAAACACTTATCAGTTGATTCAGACTGATTTCGGCTGGGTTAATGTGGCCGGTATTGCTGATTATAATATATGGGATTGGATATTTTTATTTTACTATGTCGGGTATACGGTTATTGGCTTAGTGCTTATCCTGATATGGGGTATAAAGTCATCTGACAGAAATATCAAAAAACAGTCAAGGTCACTATTTTTATCTTTTACAGCCGCATTAGTTATCGCATCATTGACAGATATGCTATTAGGAAACATATTTGCAAGGCTTCCTCAAATTGCACCAATCATATTAATTATTCCGATAGTTACAATTTATCGGAATATAAAAAACTATAGCTTTATCATATCTGAACCTATCGGCAAAATGGGCAGTTATACTCGTATATTTTTATGTGTAATTATATATGTGCTTCTTATGTTTTCTCAGATTGTTTTATCAACTGGGAGAATTACAGCAAGCTCACAGGTAATACAGCAGCCAACAGCTTTGGGGATAATTACACTGCTTCAAATGATCATTGTCATATATCTGGTATTAAAAGAGAACATTCTGGGATATATTGCAGCTATACTACTTAATATTGTGAGTATAATTAGTTCGATAAGCTTTATTATTAGAACTGGAACAACATCACCATTACCGGGAACAATATCTTATATAGCCGCGGTTTTGATTGTTATTCTTATTAATGACTATAAAAAGAAAACAGCCGCTAATATTCTAAAGATTGATAATCAAAGATTAAATCTAGAGGAATCAGAGAAGAAATTATATTATATGGCTTATTATGATTCGCTTACTGGCATTCATAATAAAGATTGGTTTATAGATAACCTGAAGAGAACAATAGAAATTGCAAATAATAATAAAATGTTAGGTATTATATTTGCTGATATGGATTCATTTAAGGCGGTAAATGATACAATGGGACACTCGGCTGGGGATATAGTATTGCAACAAATTTCTAGTAGGCTCTCTTCATGTATAAGGCCAGGGGATGCTATTGCAAGATTTGGTGGAGATGAGTTTTTGATTATGATATCAAATCTAAATAGTATTGAGGAGCTATATGAAATAACCGACAAAATAATGAATAAATTCAAAAATCCTGTTTTAGTTCAAGAAAAAGAACATTTTGTAACCACCAGTCTTGGCGTATCTGTCTATCCAACTGATGGTTTAGATAGTGAGACCTTGATTAAGAATGCGGATATTGCTATGTATCTGGCAAAGAATCAAGGAAAGAATAAGTGCATTTATTGTTCAACTGATATAAAGAATGATACTATTATGAAAATGAAATTAACTAATAATTTATATAGGGCACTTGAAAAAAATGAATTATTTCTACATTTTCAACCGCAGGTAAAAGCAGATACAAAGGAAATCATCGGATTTGAGGCACTTCTAAGATGGAATAATGATGAATATGGGATTGTTACACCAAATGTATTTATTCCGATGGCCGAACAGACAGGTATGATTATGCCTATTGGTTTATGGGTTTTGCAAACTGCATGTGAACAGCTTCAAAGCTTTCAGAGACTCTATAATAAAAACCTTACAATGTCAGTGAATTTATCGCTGGAGCAATTGAGAGATAATGATATTGTTGATAAATTCAGTAAAATAATTAAGGATACTGGTGTTAATATTAATAACATACAGGTTGAGATTACTGAAAGCATAGCATTTAATGAGGATACTCATGTACTAGAACGGGTTAAGGAACTTAAGGAACTTGGTATTTCAGTATCGATTGATGACTTTGGTACAGGGTTTTCATCCTTGTCTCGGCTCAAGACCTTCCCTATTGACTTGTTAAAAATTGATATTGACTTTGTTAGTGGAATATCCTCTGGCTCAGAAAAGGATATGGCTATAATTAAGAGTATAATTCAGATTTCTGAAAATCTAAAAATTGATGTACTTGCTGAAGGAGTTGAAACAGAAGAACAGTATGAATATCTCAAGGATAATGGGTGTGGTATTATACAGGGCTACTATTTTTATAAGCCTATGGCAGCAAGTGATATAGAAAGACTATTGTCTTATATTAATTCTTAATTTTCTATTCTAATTCCTCCAGAGCTTGCCTTGGCAGTAATACTTACCGTAGGGTTATCACCTATATTTGCAATTGCCTGGTTGCCTCTTTCAGTTAATTCATTTATACGAAAACACTATCGATCTGATTAAATAAGGATTGATGGTATTTTTTATCTAAAAAATCACTACAATTAACCATAAATCGACAATGTAACTAACATCAAGCAATTCAATACAATTCTTTTTATCTGGTTTATATGTAGCATCAATATAGACAGAGAGCAGATGGTATTCTGCTTATGAATGTAGAATGAGTATATTGTCAATAAAAAGGGAATTTATATCAATTATTACTTGAGTATGGTATAATAATATAAATATCCTGTGGGATAAAATCTGTATGATTTAGATATTTATGCATATCTTCTTAGTTAAGGAAGATATGGTGCTTCAGGGAGAGCCCATCATTGAGACAGTTTATGACGTGCTTAGAATGGATATGAAGCGGGAAGTTTTTACATAGTGGAGAAGTGGAGACTGACGCTTGCGATTATTTGTCGTAATTGCTCCTTTGGAATTGCCATATAAAAACCACCTTCCTGATAAGAATTTTCATATTTAATTCTTACCAATAAAGTGGTATTTTTTACCTGAGACACAAACTATTTTACACTACCTAATCCAACTACCACAGCCCGATTAATACATATAGCCTTTATTATCTATGC
>JAAYPG010000195.1 GCA_012519905.1 Clostridiales bacterium
AATGGATATTATACAAGGCCTGCGAGTTCTTAAAACTTACAAAGGAAAAAGGATATGTAGGATTGAAAATGTCAATCAATATATCTATCCTTCAGCTATTACAGGATAACTTTATAAATGAGCTGTTTAATGCCTTAAGGTTAAATAAGTTAGAGCCTGAAGATATTGTATTAGAAATAACAGAAACAATATTGATAGAGTCCTTTGATGAGGTTAAGGAGAAGTTGAATCTTTTACGTGAAAAGAAGATTAATATTGCTTTAGATGATTTTGGTAAGGGATATTCATCCCTTAGTTATCTAAAACAACTTCCAATAACTACTATGAAGATCGATAAGTCATTTATTGATGATATATTAAAAGAAGATGACGCCTTCTTGAGCTATGTGATAGCTCTTGGAAAGGAGATTGGCATGTCTGTCGTGGCTGAAGGAGTAGAAACCGAAAGTCAGCTTTCATATTTAAAGCAAAACAATTGTGATATTATTCAGGGATATTTATTTAGCCGGCCACAGCCAAAAGAGTACATATTAGATTTTCTAGCAAAGTCAGAGAATATGTTGAAGTTATAAGAAAGTCATAGGAATACAAGAAGGTCCATCCCTTTGGTTGGACCTTCTTGTATTAACTCTAAAGGGCTTTAGCCATGAACATTTCAAGTGGCTGTTCAAAACCCGGTATATCAAGTACCAGACAACCGCAGTCTTTATAGCCCAGTTTTCTATAAAAATGCTGTGAAGTTTCATCTACTTGTGTAGATGTCATAATCATTTTATAGCCCTGTTTAGACATTTCTTCTTCCCAAAATGCCATAGCTTGTTTGCCAAATCCCTTTTTGCGATATGTTTCATCAAAATGAATTAATGTTAAAAAAGGTGTAAACCATTTTATCATAAAAACTTGGTAATAGATTATTATAAATACCTATTTAAACTCAGAAATTTGTCATTATTTAATTTCTATACAGTAAGATACAATAGAGGCATAATAAGTATTTCTCAATTATCATAGGACATTAAAGAGATTGACCTTAAAATCACTTGTAAGAGTTAATATATGGGGGGAAGATTATGAAGTATTTGCACTATACATTTATCTTCATATTTATATCTTGTCTTATGATAAATAATTTACCTAATAAAAGACAGGGTAATTTGGTATTAGAGCACAAAAATTATGAGCACTATAATTTTGCTAATAATTCATCTACAGCAGAACATAAGCTTAGTGCAAATATTGTATCTAACCATGTTTCTGTGGATAGAAAAAAGGACAATCTGGCAAATTACAAGGAGCTGATATCTCTTGGAATTAATTTGTATTGGAATGAGGAGCTTAAAAGACGTTATATCTCATACAGGACAGAAAATCAGATTTCCTGGGAGGATGCCGTAACCTTTGTGAATATTGGATTGGATGCTCCAAGATACTCAAATATTAGCGAGATAGAGATGCCTGAGGCACTTGATGTATGGGTAGACAAGTATAGGAAACTGCCAGCGAATTATTTCCCAGATGATTTGAAAAATGTTAGAAGAGAATTTTCTAGCCGTAGTTTGAAACTGAGGAGTGAAGCCTGTGATGCTTTTGAAACCATGTGCCTAGCAGCTATTGAGGATGGAATAAAACTTATAGCAGTATCTGCCTATCGTGATTATGAGTATCAAGAAAAAGTATATTTTAGATATTATACAAATAAAATGTCTTTAAATGATTATATAGCGACTCGTGACAGAGTATCGGCAAGGGCTGGACATTCAGAACATCAGACCGGTTACGCAGTCGATGTCGGCTGTGATGAAGATAGTCTACTCAAAGAATCGTTTGAAAAAACCGAGGCAGGAATATGGTTAGCAAAAAACTGTGAAAAATACGGTTTTATCCTCAGATATCCAAAGGACAAGGAGCATATAACGGGATACAAATATGAGCCTTGGCATTTCCGATACCTAGGTACCGACCTGGCAAGAAGGGTGGAGGAGAGTGGTCTTACTTATGATGAATTCTGTGCTAGGAATTTAAGGAATATTAATAATGAAAGTATATCACCGGATATATCATCTAATGATTCAATCAAATAGGTGCAGATTAAGGCCAATTTTGATCAATAAAATCAAATCAAATATTAGAACTCAATTGATTTCTATGATATAATCAAAAATATCTATTAAGTATATAAGACTGGCAACTATATGATTAATAATAAATAACTATAAGGAGAACTTATGAAAAAAGTAAATACACCACTTAAGATTAATTCCAAAATTATAAAAAATAGAATTACCTTTGCACCAACTGTTAAGTTTGATTGGACTGATACTAGTGGTATAGCAATCGATAGATTTGCTAAGCATTATGAGGACAGGGCTGAGGGAGGTACAGGACTGATAGTAGTTGAGGCAACCTGTGTGTCACCGGATGGACGCCTTGCCCCTTCTCAGCTTGGTCTATGGGATGATAAGCAGATAGAGGGTCACCGTAAGATAACTGAAGCTTGTCATAAGCATGGTGCTATAGTGCTAGTGCAACTACATCACGGAGGCTATAATACTCATCCTGAGTGTGGTCCATCAAAAGGGCCTTCATCCATAATATGGAGAGAGAAGCAGACTCTAGAGCTATCACATGATGAGATTATTAAGATACGCAATCAATTTATAGACGCGGCTATTCGAGCTAAAAAAGCTGGCTATGATGGTGTACAGATTCATGCTTGTCATTCCTACCTGATAAATCAGTTCGTTAGTCCGAAGGTGAACCAAAGAACAGATGAGTATGGTGGTAATACGCAAAACCGTACCCGCTTTGGATGTGAGATAATACAAGGTATACGTCAGGCCTGTGGATCCAATTTTATTGTATCAGCACGTACACCTGGTGCTGAACCTACACTTGAAGAAGCATGGGCTATTGCTGATGCATACATAGAGGCTGGAGTGGATTATCTTCAGGTTTCCGGAGGTATCGGACCAGAGGAGATAAATTATCCTGAAGGTTTGCCTTATAGCCATATAGTTTGGTATGGAACCAAGCTTCATGAACACGTAAATGGAAGAGTGCCTGTATCAGTTGTACATAATATATTTGAGCCTGAGCTTGTAAACCATCTTATTGAAAATAATCTTACGGATACGATAGATTCTGCTAGAGCGCTTCTTGCCGACCCAGCTTGGGCAAAGGGTGTCATTGAAGGTATTGATTATGTTAAATGTAGAAAATGCAAGACATGTTTTTGGAGTCCTCATATGCCACATAAATGTCCTGCGGTAGTTGTGCGTCATAAATCAAATCCTGAATGTGTAGATTATACAGTAGTTTCTTAAAATGAAGGTCCATCAGTTAGATGGGCCTTTTTTCGATTATTTGGACATGGTATGACGCTATGAAATGTTATAATGTATTTGATTCAATTCAGCAGATATATTTAGTCCAACTGATTTTAGAAATATTGAAAGAATAGATGATATAAATGAATGCGATTATTACTCAGAACCATTACAATAAAAATGCCCAGATTATTGCTGGGCACAGTTCATTATTTTATCAAATATTTTATTACAAGTCTATACATTTTTTCGGGAAAACACTAAAATATTCATGTAGTAAGAAATAATGCTCGCATATCTAAGAGAGGTGTAGGAACAAGATGGAGAAATATTCTTTTGGTGCCAGAAAGCGTTGACTGATCCAATACATCCTGAATGCTTCAATTTGAATTTGCCCAAGTAATTCTATCATCAACCTTACGTACTAAGGAGTAACAAACAGGTTTAAAGTATTTCAGCCAAAAATCCCTTCCGCTGATATTTTGTGATACAAAGACTACAGCACATCTTTTGTAACCATTTAATGAGGCTTCTTTTATTACATTCTGAAGCAATGCTTTTGTTATGCCTAGC
>JAAYPG010000036.1 GCA_012519905.1 Clostridiales bacterium
ATCATTATGTTCTTCTGTATTATCTAAAAGTGTTTTAATAAATATATTTACCTCTTTCTCCGATGTATCTTTTAAAATACCTATGAACTCATCTCCGCCAAATCTTCCTAGAAACATCCTTTTTGGTGCGCTATGTCTAAGACAGTTTGCAAAGCTTATAATTAATTTGTCTCCAACCCTGTGTCCAAGCTTATCATTAGTAGTCTTTAAGTTGTTTAAATCAAACATAAAGCAAGCCACTGGTCTATTCTTCTTAATAATTCCAGCCTCATCTATCATTAATTCACAGTAGCTTCTATTAGGAAGCCCTGTTAGAGTATCAACATAGGCTAGCTCATTTAAGTTCTTATTCAATCTTGATAAATGTAAGAAGTCATATCCTAGCATTATAATTATAAAAATGATCACGCATGAAATAACAATGATTATTAGCTCTAGCTTCTTCAAAGCCGAGGCTGTTCTCGCTGAATAGATTTCAGCTGAATCCACTGTCTTATCTGCAAGGTCATAATAGCTTTCGCTTAAATCATAAAGAATATTTGCCCTATCTTCATCCTCTCTGGTCTTATGTATTTCTATTTTTAGTTCATCCCAAGCCAATAGCAATTCCTTAAGATTAATACGGTATTCCTTATCATTAGCATATTTATAGATGAAATAAATATAAGTGAATAGTAATAAAAATTGTTGAACTATTTATTGTTTTAATAGTAATTTACTATATAATACCATATTGTTTCTCAATTATATACTAATTTTAAAAATAATATAATAGGGCGAACATTTCCAATTTATAAAAACAATTAAGAGGTGTTGACATTGTCAACACCTCTTAAAACATTTACTTTGCATAATCTGTTACTCTGGATTCTCGTATTACATTAACTTTAATCTGACCTGGATAATCTAATTCATTCTCGATTTTCTTTGATAAGTCACGAGCAAGCAATACCATGTCTGCGTCACTTATCTGATCAGGTACTACCATAACTCGTACTTCCCTACCTGCCTGAATTGCAAAAGACTTATCTACTCCCTTAAAGCCATTGGTAATATCTTCTAATTGTTTTAGTCTGTTGGTATATGTTTCTAAGGTCTCACGTCTTGCACCGGGCCTAGCCGCTGAAATAGTATCAGCCGCCTGAACTATACATGCAATCAAAGATTGGAATTCTTCATCACCATGATGGGCACCTACTGCGTTAATAACAACAGCTGATTCTTTGTATTTTCTACATAAATCAATACCTATTTGAACATGGGTTCCTTCAATCTCGTGATCAACTGATTTACCGATATCATGTAATAAACCGGCACGTTTTGCAAGTCTAACATCAACTCCTATTTCACTGGCTAATAAGCCTGATATAACGGATACTTCTATTGAATGCTTTAATGCATTCTGCCCATAGCTTGTCCTAAATTTCATCTTGCCTAGAAGCTTAACAAGTTCAGGATGAATTCCATGCACACCTACTTCTAGTGTGGCAGCCTCACCGGCTTCACGAATCATCACTTCAACTTCTTTTTGAGCCTTTTCAACCATTTCTTCGATTCTTGCAGGATGAATTCTTCCATCAATAATCAGCTTCTCCAGTGCAATTCTAGCAATTTCTCTTCTTACTGGATCAAAGGCTGATAAAATAACAGCTTCAGGTGTATCATCTATAATCAAATCAACACCTGTCATAGTTTCAAGGGTTCTAATATTACGTCCCTCTCTACCGATAATTCTCCCTTTCATCTCGTCATTCGGAAGCTGAACAACAGATATTGTTGTCTCGGCCACATGGTCTGCAGCACAGCGTTGGATGGCTGTAACCACATATTCTTTGGCTTTCTTATCAGCTTCTTCTTTTGCTTTATTCTCTAATTCCTTAACGAGAATAGCAGTTTCATGTTTAACATCTTCTTCAACAGTCTTTAATAGATATTCCTTAGCTTGTTCGGAGGTAAGTCCAGAGATTTTCTCCAGCTCCTGTAATTGTCTAGTGTGGAACTCTTCAACCTCTTGCTTTGTTTTTTCAAGTTCCGCTTCCTTTACAGACAGTTTTGCTTCCTTTTTTTCCAGTGCTTCGGTTTTCCGATCTAAGGTCTCTTCCTTAGTTAGAACCCGTTTTTCATAGCGTTGTAATTCTGCTCTTCTTTCCTTAGTTTCCCGTTCGAACTCATTCTTAGCCTTTAGAGCTTCTTCTTTTGCTTCGAGCAATGCTTCTCTCTTCTTAGTTTCAGCTGTTTTTAAAGCTTCATCTATGATTTCCCTTGCTTTTTCTTCCGCACTACCGACTTTGGCTTCATAAACCTTTATCCGGTAAGATATGGCAAGTTTCCAAGCAAGAGCAGCAACTATCACGAAGGTAACCAAAATAGCAAGAATTATTACTACTTCAAATGGCACAGGAGCACCTCCTTATTTAATTTTCATTGTACAAGAACAAATGATTTTGTTATATCTGAAAACCTTTTGTTATTTATAATACAATATTTAAATTTTAAACTGTAAACGAAAATATGTCAAGTGTACGCTATGATTATTTTAACCGATATGACAAAAACAGGTGCATAAATCCAGCTTTCGCTGTCAATTTATACATCTGTTTTATATTATAAGCATATATTCTCTTCAATCTTAGTTCCAAATATATTATCTATACAGGTTCTCCTATATAGTAAAAACCCTTACTTTCCTTTAAATATACAGGAATAATATCTCCGATTAAGCTTTTATCCCCTGGGAAATGCACCAGCATATTGTTGCTTAATCTACCGGTAAGCAGGTCTTCATTTTGTGAGTTAACCTCCTCTACCAATACATCCTGAATAGTATGCTCATCTCTGCCTGCAGCCTTGGCTGATGAGGCTTGGATCTCATCTAGAAGTCTGTCAAAGCGCTCCTTAGCTATATTTTCTTCAACCTGATTATCCATATTGGCTGCAGGAGTTCCGCTACGCTTTGAATATAAAAATGTGAATGCACTGTCAAATCCAACTTTTTTAACAACATCAATTGTTTCCATGAAATCCTCTTCAGTCTCCCCTGGAAATCCTACAATTATATCAGTTGTTAATGAGATATCTGGCACTGCCTTTTTTATTCTATCTACCAAATCTAGATAATCCTCTTTGCTATATTTACGATTCATTATTTTCAGAAGTCTACTGCTTCCTGATTGTAGAGGAAGGTGAAGATGCTTACATATTTTCTTTGATGTAGCCATAACATCAATAAGCTCCTGTGATAGATCCTTGGGGTGTGAGGTCATAAAACGGATTCTTTCAATACCCTCGATTTTTTCTATTTCCTGTAAGAGCTGGGCAAAGCTTACCCTTGGATTTAGATTCTTTCCATAGGAGTTTACATTCTGACCCAAAAGCATAACCTCTTTTACGCCATCATCTGCCAAGGCCTTAATTTCATCTATAATATCCTTTACATTTCGGCTTCTTTCTCTTCCACGAACATAAGGCACAATACAATAGCTGCAGTAGTTATCGCAACCAAATACTATATTAACGCCTGCTTTAAATGGATACTTTCTATCATTAGGCAGGCTTTCTACTATCATATCTGTATCCTTCCAAAGGTCAATAACCATACGGTCGGATTGCTTACCACCTATTGTTTCATTCTCTCTGCGTGTCTTTATCAATTCTGCCAGCTTGAATATATTATGGGTACCAAAGATAATATCTACAAATGGATAGCTGGTTTTTATTTTTTCTACTGCTGCAGTTTCTTGCATCATACAGCCACATATGGCAACCAGCATGCCTGGACGATTCTTTTTTAATCTTCCAACATAGCCCAGACGTCCATATACACGATTATTGGCATTTTCCCTAACAGTACAGGTGTTATATAGGACAAAATCAGCATCCTCAGTATCAGTTTCAATATAGCCAATTTGTTTTAGTATACCGGATATTTTTTCTGAATCCCTACTGTTCATTTGACAACCGAAGGTTTCGATATGATATGTCTTATTAATACCAGTCCTTTTAAATTCTGCTTCATACTCTTTCTTAAGCTCATTTATTATATCCAGCTGTCTCTTAGTCTCAAATTCATTTGTGTTTTCTATCTTTTTCACAATTACCTCCAAGATTATTACATATTGTAATCTATAATGATAGGCCTCCCAGCTCAAACAAAACCAGCTTTAACTCATCATAGGTAGAAGCGCGATAGCTATTATTTAAGGGAAAGGAGGCATTTTCGTCTACGGTTTCTATGGTTATAGCTGGCTTATAGAAATGTTCTGAAAAATAATGAACAGTATTGCCGCCACTGTCACCATAATCTATTTCATTGGCTGCATTATTTAATTCATATTTTGTAATATGCTTAATTCTTTTAGCTATATATAATTGATTTTCATTATAGTCCCTATTCATACTGTTACGATAATAATATATGGACTTGCCCCTGGAATGAAAATCTAGGAAGCATCTAATCTTATATTGATGAAACACCTGTATTAGGGCCTTGGTTTCGTTTTCACTGGCTGCATAATCATATGGCCCCTTAGGCTTCCAAGAGCGACATGGGAAGTTGCGGTTAATATCTACTCCACGACCATTATATTTCCACTCTTTATAGTTATACTTAAGGTTTTTTAGCTTTTTTTGCAGGGCGGGGCTCCTTATAGCTTTAGGCCCATATAATGATATCATATAACCATCAGGGTTTAAAAGTGGAATCATAAGGATGGTATAGGTATGTAAGAGTTCATATATACATTTTGCAAAGATCATATTCTCATATTGTTGTTCTAGATTTTTAGAGAAAGTTCTCTGATTGTATCTAGGCTTTTTATTGATATAATCTTCATATTGTTTGGCATAATACTCTGTCATCTTCATTAAGACTATGGGGTTAATTGTCTCTCTGCCATGAACACCAGCACAGAACAAAATATATCTCTTGCCTGTCCCTAGCCTTAGCATAACAATGTCACGATTGTCATGGGACTCGCCAATCGTGACATATTGTATGATTTGCTTGTATTGCTTAGCCAAAGCCTTTGAATCGGAGATAAGGTCTTCATAAGAATAAATCTCCTGGCTAAAATCAATAATCATATGTCCGTCTCCTTATTTTGCTTCTTCTACAACCTATGTAAATACAATTAAAGTTATGCGTAAAGCTCATAAGGGACAACTTTTATATGATTTGTCTCTTTTATTGATTAATATTATAGAATATCTGTGCTATAGGTGATTCCTCTGATAAAATAAGTGTCTTATTGTCTCCAGAAAGGGATGTTCTGGCCGCCTCCAAGGATCTGATAAATGTGTAAAATTCACTTCTTGATGCATCTGAATAAGCATTTGATAGAATTCTCATATACTCTGCTTCTCCCTCTGCAATAGTTCTCGCAGCCTGTGTCTGAGCATTGGATATGCTTATTTCTATCTCTTTATCAGTTGAGTTTCTAATCATTTGAGCTTCAGACTCACCTTCTGCCGTATAAGTAGCCGCCATCTGCGCTCTTTCTGAAATCATACGCTCATATACTGCGTTCTTATTATCACTTGGTAAATCAAGATGCTTGTTTTCTACAGTAATCAGATGAATACCGTATTGCTCCATGTTGTCACCTATATCTTCCATAAAGGCAGCGTTCAGCTTACCATCTCTTCCGCTTATAACCTCATGCTGAGTATTACTGGAGATTACATTCTTCATTGCATTATAAACTGTAGTATTTATTCTACTTTCTGCCAATGGTATAGAAGAATTTAGTGTCTGAGCAAATTTGGTAGGATTTGATATCTTCCATAATACATAACTATCTGCCACCATGGTTTTCTTATCTACAGTAATTACATCAGATTGGGGCATATCATAAAACTGTATAGCCTTAGGTAGCTTATCTACAGTCTCAAGGAAGGGAGTTTTAAAGGATAGTCCTGCATCCTCAATAACCCTCTCGATTTTATCAAAACGCTTTATTATTGAATATTCATTTTCCTTAGTAACAACTAATGAAGTAGATAATAAAATCAAAGCTCCAAGAAAAATTATAGTAAATAAAGCACCTGCAATACCTTTAGTCTTCTTAGCCATTAGTTATTACCTCCTTCCATTAAAGGCTCCAGTGGTAGGAGCTTACTAACCTCTGATCCACCACTGTCTATAAGAACCTTGAGGGATGGAAGGATGTCTTCCATGGTCTCATAGTACATTCTTTCCCTGGTGATAAGAGGATATTTTAAGTATTCATCATACATCTCATTGAATCTAGCCACCTCAGCCTGGGCTTCATTGATTCTTTTTGTTTTGGTGGACTCTGCCTGTTGAAGTATCTTATCCACCTCTGCTAAGGCCTGGGGAAGCTTTTCATTTCTGTATTTGTTAGCATTGTTTATGGCTGTATCCTTGCCCTGCTTAGCAGTCTCAACAGATTTAAATGCTTCCATTACCTCCTCTGTAGGTGGTTCTGAATCTTGGATTGTAATATTGACCAGCGTCAATCCTATATCATGCTCTAAAAGATTTTCTAATATTTCTTCTTTAATTTTAGATTGAATCTCATACTTTCCGGATGTTATAACACTATCAACATCATAGCTTCCCACAATGCTACGGATATTACTTTGAGCTATATTCTTTAGTATAGCTACTGGATCTGATGAGGAATAAAGGAATTTAATTGGATCTGAAACCTGATACTCCACAAAAAAATCTACATTTACGAAATTGAAATCTCTAGTAATCATAACCGCTTCGTTTTCGATAGTTCTACCGCTAGCCTCTTCATATCCGATAGGGAAACCCTTAATAGTAGTATCTACCCTATGAACCTGCTGAATAATAGGTATCTTTAGATGAAGTCCCGACTCTGTAACAGCCTTTGCTTTACCAAAGGTGGTTACAACTGCCTCTTCTTGTTCAGTGATAGTATAAAATGAACCAAGGCCTATTATAGCTAAGATGACTAAAAGGACAATTAAAAAAGTAAATTTCTTAAACTTATTAAAAAAGCCTTTTAAGTCATCTCTTGAGGGAAAATCGTATACAACTTTTCCTGACATATTTTTACCTTCTTTCTATAGTTAATTATTTGTATTCTATTATTGTCTGAGCTGTCCATTACCAAATATTATATACTTAGTGGTTGTAAGAGCCTTTAAGCCCATAGGACCTCTGGCATGAAGCTTTTGTGTGCTTATGCCTATTTCAGCTCCAAAACCGAACTCATTTCCATCTGTGAATCTAGTGGATGCATTGACATAGACGGCGGCGGAATCAATCTCATTAAGAAATCTCATGGCCCTATCATAGTCCTTGGTTATTATGGCATCTGAATGTTTGGTGTTATAATGGTTAATATGGGAAATAGCCTCATCCATACTGTCAACCACTTTTAGGGAGATAATTTTATCCAGATACTCTGCATAGTAATCTTCTTCTTTGGCTGGTGTGCAACCAGGGCTAATCGCACATCCTTTCTCATCAGCCCTTATCTCAATGCCCTTGTCACTAAGCCTTTTATAAATGAGTGGGATAAAGGCCTTACTTATCTTATCATGTATTACCAGTGACTCACAGGTATTACATACTCCCAGTCGCTGAGTTTTAGCATTGTCAATAATATCAAGAGCCATATCAAAATCAGCAAACTCATCTACATATATATGGCAATTACCTGTACCTGTTTCAATAACAGGAATACTACTATTTTCCTTTATTGAGCGTATAAGGCCAGCTCCGCCTCTGGGTATTAGTATATCTATGTATTTATCAAGCCTCATCATCTTGTCTACTAATTCCCTGGATGTATCCTCGAGGAGTAAAACTACATCCTCAGATACTCCTACCTTTCTTAAGCCTTCATGTAAAGCATTTACAATAGCTATATTAGACTTAATAGCATCACTACCTCCACGAAGTATTACAGCATTACCAGTCTTAAAGCATAATCCGAAAGCATCTACGGTCACATTTGGACGGGATTCATAAATCATACCTATTACGCCTAAGGGTACTCTCTTCTCACCAATAACAAGTCCATTTGGTCTGTTCTTCATAGATAGGACTTCTCCGATTGGGTCTGGAAGGTTTGCCACCTCCAATAATCCGTCTGACATAGCCTTGATTCTGTCAGGAGTAAGTAAGAGTCTGTCAACTAATGATTCCTTAACACCATTTTCCCTTGAACGTATGACATCCTCCTTATTAACCTCTAGAATCTTATCTTGATTATCTAATAAGGATTTCGCACAAGAATGTAAAGCCTTATTCTTATCCTCCTGCATCATTAAAGCTAATTTTACTGATGCCTTCTGAGCTCGACTGCCTATATTCTCCAAATAGTCCATATGTGTCCTCCTTTCTAATCCTTATATATCTAATTGCTAAACTCTACCTTACCTTATGCTCTTGTGCAAATTTAACAAAGGTTTTCGTAAGTTTCGCAATTGTCTATCTTATATTCCTTACAGTTAATTGACCTTTTATCGGTAATAATGTAATCCGTAGGAATATCATACTTATTAACTTTTATCTGGTTCATTACTTGAAAATCATATGCCAAAGCTAGCTTAACCCATTCTGTCTGTGAATGGCTGTTTAGATAGCGATCATAATAGCCTGCACCATAGCCTATTCTATTCCCATACTTATCAAAGGCTAGGCCAGGAAGCAGCATGAGTATTTTACTATTATCAGATAATCCTGCTATATATCTATGATGCTCTTGGCTATCCGGTTCCATAATACCAAATTCACTCCTGATAAGTCCCTCAAATCCCTTGATTTCATAGAAATTCATGCCCCCATCTTCTACCTTAGGGACATATACTTTTTTGCCCATCTGTATTGCCTTATTTATAATTTCTTTAGTACTAACCTCTGAACCAAAGGAAATATAGGTGAAGAGCATATCAGCTTCTTTAAACTCATCTAGGGAAGATAACCTATGGTATATTTGCTTATTATATTCATTTCTTAGGCTTTGAGGCAGGGCATTTCTTAATTTCTTAATATGGCTTCGGATTTCCTTCTTAGTCATCTATGCTATTCCTTATTTGTTTTTCTTGTCTGAAAGACCCTTTTTCATATCGCTGGCCTTGCTGATAGAACCATCAGGGTTTACAAAGGAGACCCTTTCCAGTGTGCCCCTTAGATTCTGTCTAATGGCCTTTACATAATCAGCACGAAGCTGTGCCTGCTCAGCCTTTTCCTCTTCTGTTAATCCTACAGATTTGGCTTTCTTGTATAGCTCATTAATTCTGTCAATATTTAAATCCATATAAAAATCTCCTTTTGAGAATGTATTCTAGAATAGTTATTACCTATTTAAAGCATATAGGCTTGCCTGTTTACCTGCTATATATCCTGTAGTCCAAGCCCATTGTAGGTTATATCCACCACAGGTACCATCCACATCTATTAGCTCTCCACTAAGATAAAGGCCCTCTTTTAGTTTTGATTTCATAGTATCTGCCTCTATCTCATGAGTTGATACACCACCGGAGGTTACCTGGGCAAAATCAAAGCTATTGGTTTCTTTAATTCTTACTCTAAAGCTTTTAATTTTTCTTGAAAGATTTGTTATATCCTTTTCCCTTAATATATGACAAGGGCTTTTAGGATCTAGGTTTGCTTCCTTAATAATAATATAATTTAGCTTATGATTTAGCATACCGACCATCATCTGCTCAATAGTTTTGTCAGGGTTTATCTTACAGCGTTTCTTAAGCAGACCTGTAAGCTCCTCCTGGCTATTGTGTTGATATAGATCTAGATTAAGATAAACGGTCTTACCCTCATGTAAAGCTCTGGAAGCAAAGCGACTTAACTGCATAATGGGTATACCTGATATACCATAATCGGTAAAGATTATTTCTCCCTCTTCTGTCTTAATAGGCTTTCTATCTATATAGAGTGTGGCTTTAGCCATAGTACGGACTCCAGATATGGTTTTGCAGAATTTATCTGGAGATTTTAAAGAAACCAGAGCAGGTAGAGGCTTAATGATCTTGTGATTAAATGTCTTAGCAAGTTCATATCCACTTCCATCAGAGCCAAGCTTGGGCGATGCGCAGCCCCCAGTTGCAAGTATTAAGACCCTACCATGGTAGCTTGCCCTGCTATTATCTGATTTAACTGTAATAAGAGTAAAATCTGGTTGATTAACTTCTATTACCTTTTCATTATATAGAATATCTATTTTTAATCTCTCACATTCCATCAGCAATACTGAAACTATACTGGCAGCCTGCTCGGAATTCGGATAGATATAACCATTTCTATTCTTGGGAATAATACCTAGCTCCTCAAAGAAGTTTATAGCAGAATTATTATCAAAATTAGACAGCACCCTCATAGCATATGTACTGTCATCAGAACGGTAGCAATCCGGAGATTGGTGTATGTTGGTGTAATTACACTTACCATTACCGGTTGCCAGTATTTTTTTACCGGCCTTTTCCTTCTGTTCTATAATAAGAACCGAGCCACCAGATCTGGCGGCGGTAATTGCGGCGACAAGGCCGGATGCGCCCGCACCTACGACAATAATATCATAATTCATCCTTATAAGCCTCTCAAAATTTTATCAGACAAATATATATATCTGACCTTACATTTGTTCCATTATATTTTAAAGAACCTATTAATTCAAGGCTTTCTTATAATATTTAATATAATGTTCTCTAAAATTTAACCAACTTCTAATTTTATATACTAAAATAAAGTGGCTGTCACATAAATAATTAAGGGAGTGTATATATTCCATCACACACCCCCTCTTACATTTATGCGGCAACCTATTTGTTATATACATTATATAAGTAATCTAGCTGGTATAACTTTCAAGTAGTGCGTATAATTCTTCAATATTATCTATATAGATTCCATTACTTAAGGCTATTCTATCTTCCTCAGGAAGATTCTTGGCTTCAATATGGGTGTAATCATAGACAGATTTCAAGTCGCTATTATAGACAACTACATATCCATTTTTAACAACTACATAAAATCTGTATGGTACCATATCAGCATCATAGCTTTTTCTAAACTTAACAGATTTATCTGAAAATGATAAGAGCTCATATGATAAGAGTCCCTTATTATACTCAGATAAGGTCAAATCCCTCATATATTCGTCAAGATAACTTTCCACCTCTTCCCTAGTAAGTCCTACTATATCGCCTGGGGGATTTTGCTCCGACTGGACGAGGGTACCTTGCTTACGATCATAAATTTCAAGAATATATTTTGTAGTAGGTAGAATAACAGGGTCTGGTTGAACTGCAGCAGATACAATTTCATCTGAAGTAGATGCTTCTACCTCATCAATAGCCTCATTGGACTCACTGGGCATAGAAGGATTATCATAAAGAGCGGCGAACTCATTGGACCGCTCTATTGCCTTTTTATTAAATTGCCTTAAAGCATGCTGATAGCTTAAATAATAGCATCCAGTAAAAAAAACGGATAAGGTTAAAAAAGATAAGAGATAAATATATGCCTTTTTGAGCTTCATAAAACCACTCCTTCGGCATATATTATCTCCATTATTTACATTTATATACAACGCCTACTATTAAATATATATTTTGTAAGTAGCAAAAACGTCATCCTATTACTTCAAAATATGTGCCCATTTTAAGAAGCGAATTATATATTCACCTCTGGGTAAGTTCTCAAGCTCCTCCTCTGATACTCCTTTCATCAATATCAGCAGGGTAAAATATACTATGACTGCCAGAAACATAGCAATTATTGTGGCAAAGGAATTGCTTCCCGTCCATTTGTGAAGCCCCAAATGTGTAAAGTAGACTATAATACCCATTAGTCCTGAACTGACAGTAGGTATGATAAATGTCTTTGTAAGTTCTTGCTTGTATTCTAAATATTTTTCAATAGATATCCAGTTAAGTATTGATACTACTAAGGCAAAAGTAACATTACCAATAACAAGGGAATATCCGCTAAGGGAAGTGTACTTTAGTAAAAAGTATACCAGAGCCACATGAAATCCTAAGGAGATAGCAGAATTTATTACCGGAATCTTAAGCTTATTAATTCCCTGTAGTATGGCGGTAGTTACGGTTGATAATGAATAGAATACAATAGCTATTGCGCCAAGACTTAGATAATTGGCTTCCAGCTGATTTGCCCCTGGAAAAAGCATATCAAGTATGGGATAGGCCAAGACTCCCATCCCTACTGCTGAAGGAATGGCAATTATCATATTGAACTTAATTGCTATATGGGTCTTGTTACGAATCACATTATCCATTCCCTTAACCTTTGCAGCTGTGATGCTGGTTACAATAGCAGCACCGATAGCTGATGCTATGGCAACAGGAACATTTGAAAGGTTACGATATTTATTATTATATTTACCCATTAGATCTCTAATGTTTTCTACTGAATACAGGCTACCGGGAACAGTATTTTGAAATACTGCATTGTCAAAGTATGTAACCTCCTTAGTAGCCATTATATTGCCAAACATAGCATTATCAATCACACCACTTATATGGTATACGGTCTGACTTAGAATTATTGGTGATATAGTGACCACCAACATCTTTAATATATCTTTATAGGAATCAAGGTATGTATTCCTATCAGCAATAAGCTGTCTTCGTAATACAGGCCTATATACAGCGTAGACAAACAAAAGAAACATGAGTCCGGCAAGAGCACCTATTAGTGTACCTAGGGTTCCACCGGCGGCTCCATATGCGTCTATATTAGCAGAAGCACTATAGCTTTTCATTAAGTAATAGGCTGCGAATACACTGACTAGGGCATTGACTATTTGCTCAATAACCTGTGATATTGCAGTAGGAATCATGGTATTCTTTCCCTGATAAAAGCCTCGCAAAACACCCATTATGGCAAAAACAAATAAGGTAGGTGACAAAACCCTTATCGGAAGAACAAGATTTGGATCATTATTTATAACATTAGCAAAGAAATCTGCTCCAAAGAACAATACCAGAAAGGAGACTAAACCGATAACAAAGGCAAAGCCCATAGCACAGACAAATATTCTATAGGTATTCTTGTGTTCTCTATTTATTGTCTTGGCAGCTACCAACTTAGATACTGCCAGTGGTAGGCTGTATGATGATAGAATTAGTGCTAAGCCATATAATTCATAAGCAATTGAATATAGGCCCATGCCCTCATCTCCGATTATTCTTGTCATAGGTATCCGGTATACCAGACCTATAACCCGTACAATTAAAGATGCAACAGCTAATATACTGCCCTGTATCAAAAACTGATTATCGTTTCTTTCTGTAACCATGTTCCTCTCCTTTATCCTTCGGTAGAAAGTAATTATTCTATAATAACATCCTTAATACTATTGTTGGGGAAAATTGCAATATAGGTTTTTCCAGGATTTATCGTTAATTCTACCCCTGTAGAATCGTAATATCTCATCCATTTTTTCTTCTCGTTTTTCTTCCAAGTAATATCTATCTTCTTACCATTTGATATATAATATCCGCTTCCTTGGGCATCTTCTATGTCCATGGTTTGATAGCCATTCTTATCTATGTTCCATTCCTTTACGAATTGAACAATAATATTTTTAAAAGCTAGCTGCTGTCCGGTATTGGAGTCCTTATGGGCTTCTCCAAATTGATATCGTAGGTAGTGTTTATTCTCTGGGTTATAATCAAAATAGGGCTTATTATTTGGATACTTAATAGATACCTTATTACAGGTTATACCATTATCCAGGTCCCTATCCTCGTCATAGAAGCTATAATGAGGCTCAAATTTATCCTTATGATCTGTCTCATATCCCTTTTGCTTAATACCTGCAAGAATTCTATCAAGACTTGTAAATGCATTATGGGGAGCCTTCATACTTTTATCACGATAAAAAACTGTAGTTCCAATCCCCGTTTCACCATCAAGGTTATCTAGACCAAGATTCTTAAGCTTTGAGACAGCATATTTTGTCTTACCATAATGAATATAGATAGCATCATATTCATCTGCAAAGCTAGCAAAATAATGTCTTGAGCTTCGGACAGAGCCAATCCTATCACCAGTAAAATTCTCACCAATAGCAAGCAGTCTTGTGATGCCTCCCTCGACTAGAGCCTCATATACAATATCAGCTTGTCCTATTCCCCATTGATTTCTGACAGTCTTAAAATTACTAAATTGTATGGCATAGGGCCTTTTGTTAGCATTTTCAATTGGTATCCAGAGTCCGGTTAGATTACTTTTAACCTCATTCTCATGGGTATCTATTGGCTCAATTGTTGGCTCAGGTGTAGCTATCTGGGTAGGTGTAGGCGCCTTGGTCACATCAAAATCCTGAATTATATTGTCATTTATAGGTTCTTTCTTCTTTTTACAAGCAATCATAGCAATTGATACTAATAATATAAGAAGAATTATTCTTAGGTTTTTTCTCATTTAATCCTTACCTCTCAAAGCTTTATCTATTAATGTTCAGTCTTTTTAATACTTCTTCCTGCTTGTATTCCATGTCCCTTCTATCCTCATCAGACATATGATCAAATCCCATAAGGTGAAACATACTATGTGCCGTTAAAAAGGCTATTTCTCTAGTAATGGAATGTCCGTACTCCTCAGCCTGAGCTAGAGCTCTATCAACTGATATAACTATATCACCAAGTATTAGCTCCCCAGTTTCAGGATTAAAAGTATCCATGGAATTCTCATCTATATTAGTAAAATCACCTGCTATTTCATAAGAGGTCGCAGGAAAGGAAAGCACATCCGTTGCTTTATCAATACCTCTAAATTCCTTATTTATATCTTTAATTTCATTATCATCTGTAAGCAGAATACTGATTTCTGTCTCATAGGGGCATTCTTGGTAATCAAGACATTCCTGGACAACACTATTAATAAGCTCATGATAATCAATATTTAGCTGCCTTGTGGCTTCATATTCTAAATGAATTGTCAAAGAGAACCTCCTCTAATATTTACTCTAATATTTATAATTTCACCTTGCCTGTTCTATATTCATCTTGATAGAATTCTTTTAAAAGCTTAAAATCCTTAACTGATAGTCCTGAATCATCAAAAGTTCCTTTGTCCATCCTCATTCTAAATATATTGTCAATTATCTTATCAGCAGTATATTTCCCTTGACCTGATTTCATTATGTATTCGATGGTAGATGCCACATTATCTGATATCATAACAATGGCTGATTCAATAGATGTAGGCTTATCATGCTTAATACTATGTTGCTTAAGTATTAATTTTAACTCCTCAGGAAATGAATAATCATCAGCAAGTTTTAAGCCTTCTTCAATGTAATTTTTACCTATGACCTTACCAACCTCATGATAATATCCTCCTGCCCTAGCTAAGTCTTCATTGGCTCCTATAAGCTTAGCAGCTCGTCCAGATAAATCACCTATATGTATGCTGTGCTGATAAAGTTCCTCTGAGTATTCTTTAATTTTTACTATTAGATCATTATCCTTAGATAGTAATAAATCATAGCTGGCCCTCATATTCCTATCTAATAAAGAGCTATTGTTATCCTGCTGTCTATTATCATATTCTGCTATATTTACCGTGCCTTCCTGGCTCAATCTCTCGCTATCGGTCTGGTATATCATATCTTTATTAGAAGGCTTATCAGTCTTAACAACTCTCTCATATATGACTGACAATAAAAAGGCGGTAACAAGTACCGCTAAGATACTAAATAAAGATGCCAAATAATTGGTATTTGCTCCTTCTTCAAAGATAAAATTATTCATTAGAAAGGCTAAAGTAATATATGATGATAATAGTATAATTGAAGAGTATATTACTGTAGATTTATTCCTTAAAGAGTTTGATAACAAGGATATCAAGATTCCCATAATTAAAAAATGTATAATAGCTTCTGTTTTCAAAGATAATACTGTGCTTAGTAAAATAGTATGATTGAAATAAACTAGAAGTCCCAGCTTATTATCAATCAGCATGGCAATAAGCAAGCCACCAATTATCCAAAAACTATAGATTTCTGGATTGCCTTGCAGTAAAATCACTAGCATAGGAAGCAAATATAAGCATAATATAATAGCTTTAGATAATTTAACCTCTAATATATTAATCTGCATGCGAATATATAGCACTAATGCTGAGGTCAGTAGTAAAACCATGAATGTAAGCTTTAAACATTCTATTAAATCAATTTTAATTATAAAGGATGAAATAATAATGGTTAATACTGAAAGAAAGGGTAATAGACTAAGAAATATGGTATTTCCGGTATTTTTCTTAGGCTTTACCACAGTAGTAGAACTATCTTCGCTTATGCCTATTAAGTCCTTATCTGCTTTCATATCGATTACTCCTGATTTTTTCTGCTCTCATACCTTTTTTTATCTTTGAATATACCTTATGTCCCTGTACTGTCCTCTCATTACGCTTTTGTCTTTCCTCATATGCATCATATGCTTTAACAATCTTTTGAACAAGGGGATGTCTCACAACATCCTGTCCAGTCAAATAGGAAAACCCTAAATCTTCAATCTTAGAAAGTACCTTAATTGCCATATCTAATCCAGATACCACACCCTTAGGTAGGTCCTTTTGACTCAAGTCTCCTGTTATGACCACCTTAGAGCCATAGCCGATTCTTGTTAAGAACATTTTCATCTGAGCTGGGGTTGTGTTCTGCGCTTCATCTAATATGATAAATGCATTATCAAGAGTTCTTCCTCGCATATATGCCAAGGGAGCAACCTCTATAAGTCCTTTTTCAGAATTCTTTATATATGCTTCAGGCCCCATTATTTGATGCAGGGCATCATATAGAGGCCTAAGATATGGGTCTACCTTACTTTGAAGATCACCGGGAAGGAAACCAAGCTTTTCTCCAGCCTCAATAGCTGGCCGTGTAAGAATTATTTTATTTACCTGATCATTTTTAAAGGCAGTTATGGCCATAGCCATAGCAAGATAGGTCTTACCAGTTCCGGCAGGACCTATTCCGAATACAATCATTTTCTTACGTATCTGGTCCACATATTTTTTTTGACCAATTGTCTTGGGCTTAATAGGCTTTCCATTAATGGTATGGCAGATAAGTTCCTTGTCTATTTCAACGATTTCTTTTTCTTTCTGCTCAAAGGATAAGGATAGGGCATAATTGACCTGTTGTTCTGTTATATCATTGCCTCTTTTTGAAAGCTCTAAAAGCTGCAAAAATACTCTCTTTGCTTTAGCCACATCATCTACATTACCTACTAACTTAATCTCGCCATTTCGCTCAATAATAGTCACATTTAATGTCTTTTCAATTATTTTAATATAGCTATCAAAATTACCAAAAATATTCTTTTCATGCTCTATGGGTATGTCAATTATTGTCTCCGTTATGCTCATCCGACTGATTAATCCTCCACTCACTTTCATCTACTATTCTATATTCCCAGGCTGGTTCTTCCACTAATATTACTCCCTGGGCTATACATGAATTATTCTTAATATCTATTGTAACATTATTTCTGTAAATATAAACCTCATTTTCTGCCAATTTATCAAAATATGCTTTTAGTCTATCCTGCGCTATTTTTATAGCCTCATCCTCAGTATATTTGTTCTTCTGTTCTATATATTCCCTTATGGTTACAGTTCCATATTGGAAAGGAAGATAAAAAGAGTCGGTAATATGACTCGTATTTTCGTCTACAATTATATCACACATACTATAGGAATATCTAGGATTATATAAAAATAATTTTCGCCCAAATAGGCTTATGTAATAGCCGGTTTTCTTGTTATCCGTGTATATCCTTTTAGTGTAGGTCAAGGGAAAGGAGTCATAGTAATCGTAATAAGACTTAGAAACAATATCTGCACTGGCTATTACAGGCTTTTTATTAAGGACAAGGCCAAAATCATCTATCACATCTACCACTCCAGATACCAATATATCCCCTTTTCTAACTACATCACCAGGCTTAACTAATGGGGTACCCGTTCTTGTCACTATCTCCTTAATCACTGCATCTTTAGTTGCTACAAGATGGCTAGGAGCTGTGGGGCTAATTATTGGTTTAGGCATATTGGTTTCTGTTATCCTAATAATCAACCGGGTTCCCTTTACCTCAGCTGATACCCATCCAATATCATCATAAGCAAGCCTTATCTCCTCTTCAATCTTACTGCCGTCAATGTTTTTTTTCTTGATTCCAGCCTTAATATCATGGGTTGAGAGAAATTTAATTAATGCTTCAGGTGTATATTTTGAGCCTCCTATAATACTTATATCCCAAATATATAATGACATAATATAAACTAGGATTAAACAAATTAATATACCAAGAAAAAAGCCCTTTCTTCTTCTGTTCTGATGTAGAAAAAAAGGCAGTCCATGTTTTTTATCTATTTTAGGAATTAGTCTGGTTTTTCTAAAGATTGGTTTAAGCTTTTTATAATTTCTAACTGACAAATTGAATCTATAGAATTCATTAGCTCTGACTATGTTCCAAATATATATTCTTCTATTACTACATAGATTAATAAATCGCTCAGGCGAAGTACCACTTATATGTATAGTCAGATATCCAAGAAGCCAGTATTTCAGTCTTCTTAGCATATATTAACGCCCTCCCCTTGGATGGATTTTCTTAAATTACTCATAATGTATGGTTTTAATAAATCCTGTAACCTTCATCTCATCCTCTGTAAAATATAAAATATTGAGCTCCTTACCTTCTATACAGATCTTGCATGCCTTAGCTTGAACCCTTAATAAGCTGTCATTATATTCTATTATACTTTTATAATTCTCAAGACATATTTCATTTCTACCGGTTGCTGTGATAATTGGTGCTCCTGCTAGGATATCTGCTGGCAGGTTAATACGACTGGACAACTCCTCAAGACAAGATAAATTAGGTTCAACTTTTTTCTTCTTTCTGTCTATTCCTTTATATAAGGTATCCTTTGCTTCCTTCTTAAATTTATTATGCGATGATTTAAGGCTTTTACCCATGGAATCCCCCTAAAATCCATACTGAATTGGGACTGCAGTAATCCTTCTATGATTTTGCAACGTCCGGATACTGTTATTAATATATGATTTTCACATTTAATGTAGACTAATATAAAACAAAAAACTTCCAATGATAACATTGGAAGTCCTTTTATTATTATTAGTATTTACGCTTTCTTGCAGCCTCAGACTTTTTCTTACGCTTTACGCTGGGCTTTTCATAATGCTCCCTCTTACGGATTTCCTGTTGGATACCGGCTTTCGCGCAGTTTCTTTTGAATCTGCGGAGAGCACTATCTAATGTTTCGTTCTCTTTAACAACAACGTTTGACATAGTCTCACACCTAACCTCCCTCCAGTTGTGAATTGTGCTGACAACTGTTTGGGTATAAT
>JAAYPG010000037.1 GCA_012519905.1 Clostridiales bacterium
ATGCTTTATTGTAACAGCTCTCTATGTTACAATAAAGCATTGTTATTACCATAGATAAGTGCAACGTGAACGAGATAGCGTTAGCTATCGAGTTCTAATCTGCTACTAATCAACGTTTCGAGTACCTAATCCGTATACATATCAGCATTTCAAGTTCCCAATCCGCTAATCCATATTAATCCAATAAGAAAACCGGCTTTTATCCGCTTGTTTTATATAATTATGCGGATTCATGCCGGTTATTTCTATTAAGATAATTCTTAGTAAGTATTCGCCTGAAGGATTGTTTACTTCAATGTAACCTTAGCACCTTCTGCTTCTAATTTTGCCTTCATATCATCAGCTTCTGCCTTGCCAACGCCTTCCTTAACCATCTTAGGAGCTCCGTCTACAAGATCCTTAGCTTCCTTTAAGCCTAAGCCTGTTAAGTCACGTACTACCTTGATAACCTTAACCTTGTTAGGACCAACCTCTGTTAACTCTACGTTGAACTCTGATTTTTCTTCTTCTTCTGCGCCACCTGCTGCAGGACCAGCTGCAACTACAACACCTGCTGCTGCGGATACGCCGAATTCTTCTTCACATGCTTTAACTAATTCATTTAATTCTAATACACTAAGGCCTTTAATCGCCTCGATAAATTCTTGAGTTGTCATAATAAATATACCTCCATAATATTTGTTCGGTAAGAATCTCGTCTTACTCTATAAATTATTTTCTAATTATGCTGCTTTTTCAGCGATCTGCTTAAGTACACGAGCAAGATTTGCAATCGGTGACTGTAAGCTTCCAAGTAATTTGGATATAAGAACTTCTCTTGAAGGAATGGTTGCAATAACCTTAATACCCTCACTATCGTAATAGGTTCCCTCTACTACTCCAGACTTGAACTCTAATTTAGGCATTTTCTTTACCATATCATTAATAATTCTAGCAGGAGCAGTTGCATCATCAATACCAAACGCTACTGCGGTAGGACCTTCAAGATCCTGTGATAAAGCTTCAAACTCAGTTCCCTTGAACGCAAAGTTTAAAAGTGTATTCTTATAAACCTTGTATACAACACCTGCTTCTCTAAGTTTTTTACGAAGCTCTGTGTCCTCTGCAACTGTAAGACCACGATAATCTACAAGCACTGCAGCTTTTGCATTCTCAGCAACAGCTTTAATCTCATCAACTATAGGTTGCTTTAATTCTACTTTTGCCACTTTTGTACACCTCCTTTGATATTTCGTCACAGGTTCTTATTGTATGGTGTTATACAATAAAAAACCTCTTTATGCCAAAGCAAAAAGAGGTTATTAATTATCATTAACCAACTTCTCCTCGGTAGGTGGTAATACCTTACGCCTTGTGGCACCTACTGTCTTCGGCAGTTTTATTTATGCAAACTGGATTATAACATGAGTTACTCCTCATTGTCAACAATCATTTACATTTTGTCTTATCCTAATTTAGCTGTATTTAACTTTACTCCAGGGCCCATAGTGGAAGCTAGTGTTACACTTCTGAGATATTGACCCTTTGCAGCTGCTGGTCTTGCCTTAATGATAGCTCCAATCAAAGTCTGGAAATTATCATTTAACTGCTCCTCAGTAAAGGAAGCCTTACCAACAGGTACATGGATAATATTTGTCTTATCCAATCTATATTCAATCTTACCAGCCTTTATATCGTTAACCGCTTTTGCTACATCCATTGTAACAGTACCAGCTTTAGGATTAGGCATTAATCCCTTAGGTCCAAGAACACGACCAAGACGTCCTACTACGCCCATCATATCAGGAGTTGCAACTACAACATCGAACTCAAACCATCCTTCATTTTGAATCTTAGGAATAAGTTCTTCTCCTCCTACATAATCAGCGCCAGCTGCTTCTGCTTCTGCAACTTTATCGCCCTTAGCAAATACTAATACTCTTACAGTCTTACCAGTTCCATGGGGTAGTACAACTGCTCCACGAACCTGCTGATCAGCATGACGTCCATCTACTCCAAGACGGATGTGAGCTTCAATTGTTTCATCAAATTTAGCAACTGCGGATTGTTTAACTAAACTTATTGCCTCTGCTGCATCATACTGAACTGTTCTGTCAATCAGCTTAGCAGCATTAACATACTTCTTTCCTCTTTTCATTCTATAAACCTCCTAGTGGTAATATCGGAAGAAAATGGCGGGCCTTTTATATACCAATCACCATGCATATCCTCCCACATTAATAGATTTTTAAACGCTTATTCGCGTACATTTCATATTTAGTCTTCAATAGTTATGCCCATGCTTCTAGCAGTACCTGCAACCATGCTCATGGCTGCTTCTAAACTGGCTGCATTTAAATCTGGCATCTTAATCTCTGCTATCTTCTGTATATCTGCCTTCTTAAGCTTAGCCACCTTAGTTTTGTTAGGGGCACCCGAACCGGACTTCAGATTTGCTGCCTTCTTTAACAATACAGCTGCCGGTGGTGTCTTTGTAATGAAGCTGAAGCTTCTGTCTGCATATACCGTAATAACTACAGGAATAACCATACCATCCTGATCTGCGGTTCTTGCGTTAAATTCCTTTGTAAACTGAACAATATTTACACCGTGTTGTCCCAATGCTGGTCCTACGGGAGGAGCTGGTGTTGCCTTTCCAGCAGGGATTTGTAATTTAATATAACCTGTAACCTTTTTAGCCATCTTGTTTACCTCCTGATATTGTGGTGTTTGCGGGGATATCCCTCCCACTAACTGCGTAAATTACTGCATATCCATAATACGCATACGGCTAATATGCTCTTATGGTAATAATAAATGTGCTGAGTAATTATTACTTTTGAATCTTTACATCACTGAAACTGATCTCAACCGGTGTTTCACGCCCGAATAAATCTACGCTTATGGTGACTATCTGCTTATGAGGGTTAATTTGCTTGATTACACCTGTTGTGTTCTCCCAAACTCCAGTTACTACCATTACAGTATCACCAATCTCAAAGTCGAGTACAACATCGTCACCCTTGATACCCATATTGCGCATTTCCGTTTCTGATAGTGGTACCGGTTGCTTGGAATCTGGACCTACGAAGCCTGTGACACCCCTAGTATTACGTACCACATACCATACATCATCATTCATAACCATGTGGAGTAATACATAACCGGGAAACATCTTCTTCTGAACACGTTTTCTCACACCATTTTTCACTTCAATGACTTCCTGCATCGGAACAGATACTTCTAAAATCTGATCCTGTAGCTTTCTGTTTTCGATCATCTTCTCAATGTTCGCTTTTACTTTGTTCTCATATCCTGAATATGTGTGAACAACGTACCATCTAGCTTCTGACATACTAACCTCCATACTGCCTTTAGCCTAAAATAAAGCCGATTCCTAGTTCAATTACATAGTCCAGTAGATAAATTATTATACCCAAAAGAACCGTAACAATAACAACAGCAATTGACTGCTTTGAGAGAGTCTCTTTATCTGGCCAGACTATTTTTTTAAATTCGGTTTTTATACCCTTAAACCAGCTTTTTTTAGGAGCCTTCTCAGCTACCTTACCAGTTGTTTCTCCCATTTCTTCACATTCCTTTCAGAATCTTATTTGGTTTCCTTGTGTAATGTGTGTGATCTGCAGAATTTACAAAACTTCTTTGTTTCCATTCTGTCCGGATGCAACTTCTTTTCTTTAGTCATGTTGTAATTACGTTGCTTACAATCCGTACATGCCAATGTGATTTTTACGCGCACAATTTCCACCTCCGCTTCCTCTTGTTGCGCTTGATTTCTGCTCTCTAAGGCAACTTTTTTTTAGACATAAAAAAAAAGCCCTCCTTCTTTGCTTAATTACTATAACTTATATGGTTTTTTTCGTCAATCACTTTTTTTCACGCATAAGCGGGTGAGCAGATAATATTATCGCACTTTGCATGCTTGCATGTAAAAGTGCGTATATATTATCTGCCAAGTGCAACGTGAGCGAAAAACCGTAGGTTTTGAGCTCCACCCGCTTATTCGTGAAATAACCCGTAAGCTTGCTTACAGCAACTCATAAACATGGCTTGATAAGCGCTATTTTACACTTATGGCTGTTGTTTTACAACAATAAGCTCACATACCACCTTATGTCCATTATTGGTACTTGCTGTTATTTTAGCCCTACCTTCCTTATGAGCAATAATCCTTCCTTTATTATTAATAGTAGCAACACTGGTGTTAGAACTGCTATAGGTTATTATATCAGTTGTATCTGCTGGCTTAACAAATGCTTTTAGATAGTACCATTCTCCAACATTTAAAACTTTCTCTTTTCTTGTGAACTTAATCTCCTCAGACAAAATAGTCTTTACCTCAATCGTCTTTACCACCTGGTTTCCTCTATTATCAATAGCATACAAGGTATATATACCATCCTTTTTTACTCTAAAGGAGCCTCTACCATTTACTAATTCTAACTGAGTACCTGATCCTACAGGCAGAAAATCTGTGGCCTTTTTATTACCTTCCAAGTATTTTACCCTTCTTATACCACTTTCTGTATCAATTACCCTGATATTAATATCTCTACTTTTATAGTCCTCCGATACTATGTAGCTAGCACTTATTCTTGGCGGACTTGTATCATCCTGAACCTCATAAACTTCTATTGTCTCATTTCCTGCATAGTCACTGGCATAGATTGTATATGTTCCAGCCTTTGACACCTTGAGTTCATCATTCTCTACTGCTATCCCAGTTGTACCACGATAAAAATCCTCAATTTTTCTTTTTCCAGCCAACCACCTCACTACCCTTACTCCCGAGCCCCCTTGATCTACAACATCTATGGGAATTACAAAACTCTCTTTATCATAGATTGTTTTAAGCTTAATAATAGGAGGAATAAAGTCCTCTATAAGGTTATTCACCTCCTGAACAGCTTTATAGGCATTTGGTATGCCTGGATAGAGCATATAATCTTTTAGTTCTGGCAGGGGCTTTAGGGTTTTTAATATTATCTCCTTAGCCGACATAGGAGATATACTTTTATCATATGAGTATAATAAGGAAGCAACAGCGCATACCTGCGGAGCCGCCATGGACGAGCCACTTAGGGTTTGATAACTTCCCACAATGGTACTCATAATATCAACCCCTGGAGCTGCTATCTCCACTGCTTCTCTCCCATAGTTAGATAGATTGGTTAGCCTACCATTTGGATCAATAAAGGTAACCGAAATTAGGTTGTCTAATTGATAGCTTGCAGGATAGACAGATTTGATATCATTATCACTCCCAAGATTACCAGCCGCTGCTACGAATAACATATCAGATTCACTGATTGTCTGTTTTAGAGCATCCGAATACTGGCTGGTCCCCCAGCTTATGTTACAGATATCAGCCCCCATTCTGGTTGCATATTTTATCGCCAGTATTGCATCTGATATACTACCCGTCCCCTCCGGACCTCCATTTATTTTTAATATCATGAGCCTTATGTCAATATTAGATGCTATTCCTGCTATACCTATTCCATTATCAGCTACTGCTCCTATTATACCTGCTATATGAGTTCCATGATCATCAACATCCTCAGGAAGAGACAAATTCACTTTTAAGTTTTTATCATACTTATAATGACAAACGCTGGCATCATCATTATAAAAGTCCCAGCCATATATATCGTCCACAAAGCCATTATTATCATTGTCAATACCATCACCAGGGATTTCATTTGAGTTTGTCCAAATATGCTTCTCCAAATCAGGATGAACATAATCAATTCCCGTATCTATGATTGCGACCACAACCTCGCGACGATTAATGACTTCTTGGTTCATATACATCCAGGCCTCTGGTATATCCATGTCCACATCATGTATAGATGATACTTCTCTACTTTTTTTAGCAGTATATACCGTATAAAATCCAGGATTATGAATCGGCCATTGGGATGGAGCATATGTATCATTAGTGGTTTGCATAATCTGCACTGAACCATTTGCTTCTACCGATTTGACCAGCGGATGATTATTAAGATACTGCAAAAAATCTATATATACATTATAATTACTAATTGAAATTAGCAGAAAATCCTCCAAATGCTTAATTATTTGCACCTTATCATCATAACCATCTAAAAGCATATGTAAATCTTCATCATCAGGTGTTTCATTAAGAATAACAATTAGCTCACTTTGCTCATAATCCTCATTGCTGTGTTCATCATTTAAATATTGGTTATAGTTATTATCCACATAGTTAGTAAAATGTTCCTTATTAACTAACATTAAAATAAATGCTATTATAATAACCGATAGCATAGATAAAGATAAGATAATATTCCTCATGTGCTTTTTCTCATTTATCATATTGTTAACCTAACCTTAAAATATATAGTCATGTTCAAGTACACCCTAGCGAACTAGTGCATCGATTTCATAACTTAGCTAGTTCTGCTATTTTATCATATTCTGGTATCTTGGCATTTATGTGGCAAAATATTAATTATATATAACTGATTTTTACACGTTTTTCCACATTTATTTATTTTTGCCCATAATATTTCGTGCAATATTTGTGATTTAATGTTATAATTAAGAAAACACTATCTTTCTGACAACTAAGGAGTGATTAAATGAATAAACCTAATATAGACATTAAGGCCGATAATGATTTAGATAAAGAATTCTGGGAAAGTCTGCAAATAGATATATTAAATTCCAAAAAAGCTTTTACTATAGAAGATATTTACTCTTATGTAGAAAAAAGCTTTATGTTTTCATTGTTTTTTCGTGGTTGCTCCCATAAAGAGCTTAATATATTTCATAGTCTTTTAAATTTTCATGATTTAGGTTTTCTTATTCTATTTGAATTTCTACCTAAAGAAAACACAAAAGTTATTGACTTTGATATTGACGAGCTTAGTCTCTATCATTTTATAAAGAAAGAACTACCTGACCTGACCACATCAATAGGACCTTTGATACATAATAGATTTAGCATCCTTATTACAGATGGTCCACAGACCATGGCACCTGGCAAGGATATTAAATCAAATAGTCTATCAATAGCTACTAAACTACTTAAAGCCATAGAGAAGGAATTTAGCATTAAGCTAATAGGGGGAATAGGTAATGCTCAAAGCATTCATTCTATATATACATCCTTTCTTGAGGCACTATCTTGCATGCATTATTGCAGACCAGGCGAGGTAATCCATATACAGGATCTTACCAAACACGATAAATATTATATCTATGAATACAAAGAAGCAGAAAGACATATGATAGAGTCCGTTCGGCTAAGAAAACCAGATGCTTATGATTACTTTCTAATGATGATGTCACAAATAAGCCCACTTAATGATAAAGCTAAAAGGAATAAGATCATAGAAGCTTTAGTCTTAGCCTCCCACGCCTCTAGAATTGACAGGATGGAGGAGCTGGATTATTTGGATTACACTTGTCATATCAAGACTTTAATGGAGCTTAGTGGCGACTCACTAATGGAATGGGCTTTTCAGAGATTTGTCGATATAACTGGATATGTTAAAAAGCATACTGCTATAGATTACTCCAATAAAATTGTTCAAGCTACTAAGGAATATCTGGAGGCCCACTATGCAGAAGAAATATCTCTTGAGGATGTGGCACAGCATGTAAATATCAGCCCTCAATATTTTAGTAAGCTGATAAAGAAAAATACCGGATTTAACTTCATAGATTGGTTATCAATGCTTCGGGTCAAGAAGGCAAAGGAGCTATTAACCAATTCAAATCTGACTGTAAAAGAGGTCTGCTTTATGGTTGGCTATAAGGATCCTAATTATTTCAGTAGGATATTTAAGAAGAAGATAGGCATGACTCCCAGCGAGTATATAAAGAACAACCCTCTTAGTTAACTACTAACATTAAAAAGGGAGCACGTAGGTACAACCATAACACAAAAGTGTTAGTCCATACCTATGTGCTCCCTAGTTTTTTTCATAAAACTATTAAGCTTTCATTTATGCAGGTTGCTCCATAATAACCTTAACAGGACAAACCTTTACACATGCACCACAATTTACACATTTACTATAATCAATCTTTGCCAAATTATCCTCTACATGGATTGCATCATATTCGCATGCCTTTACACAAAGCTTACATCCGATACATCCTATAGAACATACAGTCTTAACATCCTTGCCCTTGTCATTTGAGCTACAAGCCACCTGTGTTCTAGCTTTATGAGGTATCATCTCAATTATATTAATCGGACATTCAGCCACACACATTGTACAGGCAGTGCATTTATCTTTATCTACTACAGCTATGCCGTCAATTACATGTATAGCATCAAACGCACACACCTTTACGCAGGAGCCAAATCCCATACAACCATAACTACAAGCCTTTGAGCCATTTCCTCCTATGCCTGCTGCCAACTTACAGTCCCTAGGACCATAATAAGCGGCATTTACCTTGGATTTCTCACAGGTTCCAGCACAGTTCACATAAGCTACCATCTTCTCTGATGCTTCTACAGCACTTCCAATAACCTCGGCAATTTGAACATGAATATCACTACTTGCTACAGGGCATACATCAGCTGCAGCTTCTCCAATTGCTATAGCCTTAGCACAGGCATCACAACCTGCATATCCACAACCACCACAATTAGCTCCAGGAAGAAGCTCCCTGACCTTTTCCTCAGTCTCATCTACAGGTACTTCCAGCTTCTTTGCTGCCACACCTAGAAATAGACCGATAAGTAAACCGATTATACTTACAACTATGGTAGCTATACCTATGTCCTTTAGACTAATAGATGCCACAATAGCGGATAAGCCTATTATTCCATTACTTACTTCTATCATATTTAATATAAACATCCCGACTCCTCCCTTCTACACTAATCCGGCAAAGCCATAGAAGGCCATAGCCATTAAGGTTGCTGTCACAAGAGTAATTGGGAAGCCTCTAAATGTCTTGGGTATATTGTTATGCTCCATTCTTTCACGAATACCAGCCATAAGAATTATTGAGATGGTAAAGCCCAAAGCAGATGCAAAGCCATTAACAATACTCTCAACTAAATCAAAGCCTTTCTCAACGTTAAGAAGAGCAACACCAAGCACCGCACAGTTAGTTGTGATCAAAGGAAGATAGACACCAAGCGCATCATAAAGAGCTGGGCTAACCTTCTTTACTACCATTTCAACAAACTGTACCAAGGCGGCAATAACAATTATGAATACTATAGTCTGTAAATATTGTAGCTCCATGGGTGCCAATATATATTGAAATATCAAGCTACATAATATAGAAGCTGTGGTGATAACAAAAATAACCGATAAGCCCATTCCCACTGCGGATTTAATTTTATTTGATATACCAAGGAAGGGACATATGCCTAAGAATTGACTTAATATTACATTATTAATAAATGCTGCGCTGATTAAAATAATTAATAGATTTACTAAATAATCTGTATTCATTTATGTTAGTCCTCCTTCCTTTGGGTATCTTCTGCTTTGTTGCGCTTTACTGTCTTTTTAGAATCTGCTATGTCTGCATTTGCTTCATGGTTAGCGGCATAGGTCTCACCACTACAACTTGCACAATCCCCTCCACAGGCAAGAGCAGATGTCTTAGCTGAGCCATTGGTGGCTGAGGGTAGCTTAAATTTGTTCTGCAATGCAGTAAGCATGGCAAGTACCAAGAAGGCACCAGGGGGCTTTATAAACATAGTTATAGGTTCATAGCTTGCTGGCATAATTTGAAGTCCAAATATGGTTCCAGCACCGAGTAACTCACGGAATGATCCAATAAGTATCAATGCCATTGTAAAGCCAAGTCCCATACCAATACCATCGAACAATGAAAGCCCTACTTTGTTCTTTGCTGCATAAGCCTCAACACGGCCGAAGATAATGCAATTAACAACGATTAAAGGTATATAGATACCCAAGGCCTCATTTACGGACGGCACATAGGCTTGAAGCAAAAGCTGAACTATTGTAACCATCGATGCCACAACAACAATAAAATATGGCATTCTTACTGTATTTGGAATAAACTTTCTTAATGCTGCAATAATAAGATTAGAGGCTATCAAAACAACAGCTGTAGATAATCCCATTCCAACCCCATTCATAGCAGATGTGGTTACAGCTAATGTAGGACACATACCCAACATAAGGACGAAGGTCGGATTTTCCTTAAACAAACCATTAGTTAAGCGCTCTGAATACTTATTTTTAAATAAAAGTTTAAAAAATTTACTCATTTGCTGTACCTCCTATACCATCAGCATTCTGGTTAAGAAAGCTGATTCCGGCATTAACCGCATTTACCACTGCTGTTGTCGTTACAGTTGAGCCACTGTATACATCTATATCATTATCCTTAGATGCACTTCCTTTAGTTAACTCAAAATGATCGGTTTGTACACCACTAAATCTATCCTTAAATTCAGGATTAGTCAGCTCCATACCAAATCCAGGAGTATCGTTTATAGCCAATAATTCAATACCCTGTACGACACCATCCAAAGAATATCCTGTAGCTACAGAAATCGTGCTAGAATATCCTCTTACATTTGATTTAACAATATATCCGATTTTATTACCGCTACTATCTAGAGCTTGAATAATATCATCAATAGTTACGCCGGCATAATCCGAATCCAGTGTGGATAAATCAGTTTCCGCTGCTAGCGCTACTAGTTCTTCGTCAGTTACCATTTCTACAGCATCAGAGTATACTACCTGATAGCCCTCGTTCTTTTTTGCATCCTCCTGAGCCTTAATTGGATCCTTAGTAATCTCATACACAAAGGCTAGAGCAAAACTACATACTATAGTTATAATAGTAAGAGATAATGCATCTTTTAAAATAGAAGCTTTTTTCTTATTTGACATCCTTCACACGCTCCTTTCCAAATGATTTTGGGCGCGTAAACATATCGATTAAAGGTACTAAAAGATTTCCTAATATAATTGCAAAGGACACTCCCTCAACACCTGTACCAATAATTCTAAATATGCCTGTCATAACACCTAGGAATATACCAAATATTATCTGGCCTTTTGGAGTTATCGGGCTTGTTACATAATCGGTCGCCATGTAAAAGGCTCCAAGAATAAGCCCTCCACCAAGAACCTGACCTAATACATAGTTCATATCAAAGCCTTGTCCTCCAAATATCAATGCAAATACTGCAAATGATAAGATATAGCTAAAAGGGATTATAGGAGTTATAACCTTACGGTAAAACAGATAAGCCGCTCCAAGAAGCAGGGCTAGTGCACTTGTCTCTCCTATGGTTCCACCTATATGACCAACAAATAGTTTCAGTAAATCTACAGTTTCTCCTGACTTCAACTGTCCTAAAGGAGTTGCTCCTGCTACTCCATCAAGTACCAACGCCCCATCTCTTAGGAAATCTGTAACTACGGGAGAGCTTACCTTATCAACCAAAAATGAAGACATTCTGGCTGGGAAGCTGATAAACAGGAAAACACGGGCTGCAAGCGCGGGATTCATAAAGTTTTGTCCCAAACCGCCAAACAGCATCTTTACAATCAATATAGCGAATATACCACCCAGTATAGCCATCCAGTAAGGAATACTAACAGGCAGGTTTAACCCTAGCAACAAACCTGTCAATACATCACTGTAATCCCAGGGGTCACTCTTTATTTTCATTAACTTACAATAGACATGCTCAGTAACCATACAAGATAGAATAGTAACAAGAATTACTAGCAATGCTCTTAAACCAAAATTAAATATACCAAATAAGCTAGCAGGAATCAGGGCAATTATTACATCCTGCATTATTGTATTTGTCTTTATCGGGCTCCTAGTATGGGGAGCTGCCGATACATTATACAAATCACTCAAAGCTTACACCTCTCTTCATTATAATTCGTGTATATGACTTTTTAATAATATTAAAGGATTGAAATGTATTCATTATTTAGCTTTATGCTCCTTATGAAGCTCATGAAGCTCGTGTTGCTCATGCTTTTCATTTCGTTTATTAATAATCCTTTGCTTTGTTTGAACTATGGTCTGTGTCAGGCTTCTGTTAGCAGGACATATATAGGAGCAACATCCGCACCCACAGCACTCCATTCCATCAAGCTCTAAAAACTTTTCATCCTCATTATTAAGCCCCATCAGCTGTAGCTTCATTGGTAATAAATTTAGAGGGCATTTGAAGTAGCATCTACCGCATTGGATACAAGGAGATTCCTCCACTGCTGCTTCATCCTTAGCAAAAGCAATTAGTGCATTAGCTGTCTTAGTTACAGGTACATTATAAGAATACATAGCACGTCCCATCATAGGTCCGCCAAATACAATCTTTTCAGGCTGAACCTTAAATCCACCTGCTGCTTCAAGAATCTCAGAGAAATTAATTCCAAAAGGTACATTAAAGTTCTGAGGCTCAGTCACAGCATCTCCTGATATAGTAACAATTCTATTAGTCAAGGGAGTGGATTTTGCTACTGCCATATATACGGCGGCCACAGTAGCTACATTACTCACGACACAGCCCACATCCGCTGGAAGCTTCTTGGAATTTAGCTTTCTTCCTGTAGTAACGTATACGAGCTGGCGCTCACCACCTTGTGGATACTTGGTCTTTAGGGCTTGAATCTCGATGTTCGAATTGCCGCTTGTCAACTCTTTGAATTTTTCTATAACATCGGGCTTATTGTCTTCAATGCCAATAATACCTTTAGCATTATCAAATAAGCGAAGGATTACCTTTAATCCTTCAATAATCGTCTCAGGTTCTTCTAGCATTAGCCTATAATCATATGTAAGATAAGGCTCACATTCAGCACCATTTACGATTACATAATCAATTTTGCTATCATCCTTTGGTGTAAGCTTAACATGAGTAGGGAAGCCCGCTCCTCCAAGACCAACAATACCTGCAGCCTTAACCGCTTCTCTTATCTCCTTTTTGGACATTTTACTATAGTCACGTTCACGTCCATAATCCTCAATCTTCTTATATTCATTATCATTAGTAATCACAATGGTCTCTTCCATTTTGCCAGCAGCTGTCAGTCTTCTCTCGATTGCCTTTACTGTCCCTGATACTGAGCTGATGATATTTGACGAAATCAAGCCATCGGCTTCAGCAATCACCTGGCCAACCAATACTGCCTCTCCCTTAGCAACAAGAGGCTTAGCAGGTGCACCAATATGCTGAGACAGTGGAAATACCAAGTCGCCCTTTGGTAAAAGGACTGATGTTGGCTTATCCTTAGACAATTCTTTGCCATCATATGTGTGGATACCGCCCATAAATGTCATCCTAGCCATTATCCAATTCCTTCTTTCTATTGATTTTATGTTAAATAATAAACAAACTCACGCCATTTAGGCATACAGATTTAATTATAACATAATCAAAACTTATTAACATTATTTTTTTGATTTTGTATCAATAAACACTAAAATTTACTTTATTGAATCAAAAAAAATGCTAATCAGATATAAAATCTAATTAGAATCATACATACATTTAACTTTATTTGTAAAAAACACGCCTTAATGAGTAGCAAAACGCATTGTAGATTATTTGACAAAGTTCTTCTTTAGTATGCATTTTTTATATGGGTAAATGTTCTTTTAATAACACAAAAACCAAGTGTCACAATAAGGATAAAATTAATAATAACTATGTACTGCATGGTAGCTGCAGATGCATCCATAAAATAATCACTTACAATAAGATTAGGATTCCACATAATAGTTGATACAAAATCCAAACCTAGCAATACTAATACATAAGGAGCTAGAAAAGCCGCAGAAGCAATAGAAAGTGCACTGGCCATATTCTTTGAAAAGTATGATATACATAATACAAACATAAGCATTAGTATGGCTGCCAGCAATCGGATGCCATATATCAGGCATATGAAGCCAGCTATAGATATCGGAAAAGGAAAGTCATGATAACCGGAAATACTCTGAATCGGTGCTTCTATCCCACTCGTACCATAGCTTTCTAAGATATTGACCACTCCCGGTAGATATGCTGCTATAAAGAGTATTGTAGTAGCTATAGCTCCAATTCCAAATCTTCGATAAAATGATTTCATTCTTCCCTTTGGCGTTGTCATAAGTAATCGCTTTGCACAAAAGGTATTCTCAGCCGCATATATTGGTGCTGCGCATGCAATTAGACCTAAAAGAAATAATAGGTGGGCAAAGTTAAGATCTTTGTTCATCATTATCCCCAGTAGCTGATTATAACCTGTATCATAGACCAACCACGGTTTAAGATTACCGCTTTTTTCGGAGTAGGGCTCAAGCTCATGAACTTTATTCTGCAACATATAAAAACCAATCTCTCTTCCTAACTCCAGGCCAAGAGGACCTGTTAGGTTTTCATAAACAAGATGATTGATTTTTCCCTCACTTAATTGATCAGTTAAAATAGCCAGTTCATCCTTTATTTTCTGATATCTCGCTTTTTCATTTTCAATATAATCATAAGTCTCCTGCACGATAGGACCTTCCACCTGACTAACGTAGAATTTATATATACTGTCATTCATAAAAAATGGCATTTGATATGTTTTATAAGAATTCCATCCAAGTAATACCACAGTAATGAGAATGAATAAGGCTTTATTAGTAACTAATATTTTATAGGCTTCATACCTCCATAGACTTGACGAAACTCTTCTTTTTACATGAATATGGCTAAGCAACCACTGAATAAGTCTACTATCACGGAATATTAGATTCTTTTGCTTTGCAAAAATGAGCAGATTGGCTCCTACAAATAAAACATTACCAAGAATAAGCATTAAGATACCGATTTTTAATAAATTTAATGGCTGTCCGAAGAAATTCAAGTCCAGATAATTTTCGTATAATACGTTTGTATCTATCAAGCAAATCGGATTAATATATTTAAATACACTCAAATAGGAATTACCCTTAATTAGAACATATAATAAGGAGCTGATTATCGTATAGGCTGATGCAGTCACATATACAAATAAAGCGGACTTAGCAATAATAGATAAAAAAACCAGAAATGAGGCAATCAGAAAATAAGCAGCGACCTTAGTAACTGCATAGACAATCAGATAACCCCCTATGGAGATCTTAAGTGTGGAGCCTAAAAACCCTTCGACTGATTGGATTACACTTGATATGTCACATGAGCCATACAAAATGACAGACATACTATATTTACCTGTGTACAGCAGAAAAAACACCAGGATACAACTGGTATAAATCGCAAGTAGCTTAGCAAAAAGCAATTGGACCCTGCCTTTCCTAGTAGGTCTTAGTAACGCAAAGAGCCCCCTGTCCTTCTCACCTAATATCAGGAGTATCACGATCAAAAATATTAGCAAAAATGCAAGTATATCCGTATAAAGGCTATCGGTTGTAGCCATAATGGACTTGGAATTTATAAACTTGGGCTGTATACCCTTCAGATGCTTGTAGGCAGGCGGGGTACGCAATATACTGCGATATACAAAACTATCTTTATCAGCAAATATGGATACTTCTGTCATAGTCTCAGCTCTCTTGTCTATTCCTTCAAGATAAGTATCATAGTTGCTAACCTTCGTAAGCTGCGTATTAGCTTGATAATATAGCATAAGTGTAGAATAATCTTCTCTTGATATAGCATCCATTCTTTGTTTAAGGTATTCTGCCAATTTATCATTATTATTATTTAGGCTTTGAAGCTCTGTATATAACTTCTTATAGCTATCAGGATCTATTAATTCACTTTTGGCTGACCATCCTGATAAGAAAACATTTAGAATAGCCGCACTTACTAATGCAATCCATAGCATTTTATTAGTCATTAATTTCTTTAGCTCAAATCTATACAGCCTCATACAAGACACCCCCGTCCTAACGCTTCTCTAAGCTTATACATTACCTCTGGGCTAGGCTGTATCCTATCGTCAAACAGGTAAAGATATAAATCCTCAAGAACAGGCTTAACAGGCCTGCAATCGTATCCCTTTGGCTTTTCATCAGAAAGTATACGGACAATAACAGAGCCACTATCCTTCAGCATGGAGCATATTCGCCAATTTGACGAAACCTGCGGTAGCTCCTCCTCTCGAACGCTAAGCTCATATACCTTATCAATAATGGTATCAAGCATTTTAGCAGGCTGAGATTTTACTATAAGCTCCCCTTGCTTTAAAATCATAATTTCATTAGAGATAAATTCTATATCTGTGACAACATGAGTTGCAATCAGTACAAGCTTGCTAAAGCTTATCTCTGAAATCATATTACGTATTCGTATGCGCTCCTTGGGGTCAAGACCTGCCGTAGGTTCATCCAGTATCAGAATCTTAGGATCATTTAATATCGCCTGTGCAATCAAGATACGCTGCTTCATACCGCCTGAAAAACTCCCAAGCCTTTTATCAGAAGCCTCCGACAAATTAACCATTGATAAAACTTCTTCAATTCTCTCATTCAGCTTCTTTTTCTCCATTCCCTTCAAAGTGCCCATATAGCCAAGAAATTTTCTTGCAGTAAAGCTGTCGAACAATGATTGCTGCTGGGGCATAAAGCCCAGTAGGCTTCGGTAATCTACTCCAAGTGAGCGGATATCTTTACCATCAAATAAAACCTCTCCTGTGTTCTGAACAAGATTATTTACCAGTATATTGATTAAGGTAGACTTTCCTGCTCCGTTTGGTCCCAGTAGCCCGTATATACCCTCAGAAAGGGAACAGTTAATGTTCTCTAGTGCCTTCTTATCACCATAAGACTTTGATAGATTACGTATCTCCAGTATCATACTATACCTTACCTTTCATTACTGATTACTTATAGGCAATTGTGAAACTCACGAGAACCCTTGTTTCTTGTGCAAGTTTAACAAGGACCACAAGCAGGTACTCTGAGGCCGTCGGTACTTAGGTGACGTACTTTGGCACCTTATGTACCGTTACGAGGCGAAGGTAGCGAAAGCGGGCCTGCGATGGTTTGTTAAACTTGCACAAGATCATAAAGTAAGGTAGAGATTTGCAATTACCTACTGATTACTTATTCAGGTGCCACAAGGGTATATTTACTCTTGTCCTTAAAATAATCCTCCTTCAGAATATATCCGACCCGTTGTTCAACGTTAACATTATAATCGCTAAAAAGGATTATATAATAATCATCAACCTCTTTTACTAATTCCATTTTGGCTCCCTCCGGTAGACGGGAGCTTACCTCCTTTAATTCACCTGTAACCAGATTGTAGCAGAACTCCTTAGCATCCTCCTTATAGCCTATAATTGGTTCAAAAGTAATATCACTGATTTTCTCTATGCCCTCAGTAAAAAATATGTTATCTCCAACGGCAGTGCAGGTTTTAACAGGTGAATTATATATCACCTTCTCTTCCTGGGTGTCAAAATTATATGAAACCATTTCGTGAGAGCCATCAGCTCTTTCCCTGTTATAATAATAGGATTCACGATATACCAGTAAAGGATAGACCTGTAAAGGTGAGGTCAAATCAAGTTGAGTTTGTTCACCCGTGTCCAAATTCATACTGAACATTTCCTCATGAAATGCTTCCATTACTGCAGCCATATACTTTTTATAATTAGTCTCATCCTTTATGTAATCAATCATATCACTTTCCAGCCCATAATCTGCAGGATCAATAATCTCATCATAATACCGGTGATAAATAATCATATTATTACCTATTACACCGGAAGGAATATATCCGTCGATTCCTTCGTTACTATTGAGAGTAATTTTTTTCACTTTATAATTCTTCATATTTATTTGATATAAATCCCAGCGCTCGGCTGAGGTTGATATTCCATCCACAAACTTTGGCTTTGGTGCTACGATATGTAGAGTATTATTCACAAGATAAATATCATTAAATATATCACCTTCCAGCTTTGCTACTAGTCTCGTATCGGTATTGCTGATGTCACTTTTATATAAATAAGATGCAAAGGTTTCCTCAGAATCCTTCATCTCATATTTTTTCTCAATAAAATACAAATCATTACCTATAATAAAGGTATATGGATGGCATAAACGCGAAGTACAATGCAGAGCTGTATGATTGCAGTTAGGCTTACTGCAAAAATATATATTTGCCATACTATTAAAATCAAAATAACATTTATAAGGTGTAGCTTTCACATCATCATATATAAGCCCCTCATCACTTACATAAGAATTATTACGTATTATTCTTATGACCTTGTCCTCATCATTTTGATTACCTCCTTGACATGACGATAAAAAAGTAACGCTTAAGATGCTAATGATGGCTATTATATAAATATTTTTACGAATTAATTTAATCATCTGCTCTGAGTTCACCTTCACTTTCTTTTTTTATTATCCATTCCTCCCTCTGTCGGTTTACTTCATCAATCAGCTTTTGGAGACCTCTTTTATCCAGTTGCTTTCTTATATCAGCAATAAACGCATCAAAATCTTCCACACTACCGGTCAGTATATACGCAACTCTATCCATTACTTGAAGTGTTG
>JAAYPG010000196.1 GCA_012519905.1 Clostridiales bacterium
TTACTAGCTTCACTATAATCAACAGAGAGATCTCCAATTGTAGCTTCTGCCATGAGTAAGTCAATGTCCCTATACCGAAAAGAAACTGACCTACTCCCTTTATATCAAATACTTCAGAAATATAGTAGTGGATTTACCAGCCCCATTAGGACCAAGATAGCCTACAATCTCCCCTCTACCAACCTCCATACTAATATTGCTGACTGCGCAGACTATATTATAATCTCGGGAGAACAAATCCTTAAAACTCCCTCTAAGCCCTTCTGATCTGTTAAGAACCTTGAATTCTTTTGTCACATCTTTTAATGTAATAATCTTATCCATAACTAAGTACACTCCCCCTATTTTGACTTGAAGTAATTTACATTAAAGTTATAAATTTGTATATATACAGGTTTTACCATAATAGACTTGTTAAGTCAACAAAAAGAGAACCGACCACTTAAAAGTTGCCGATTCTCATGTTTACTTATATCTCTATAATATATCTTCTTAGTCTATGTTCTAAATTTATATTCAAGCCTAATCTTATCAGCGATTAGAGCTACAAACTCTGAATTTGTTGGTTTGCCTTTACCATTGCTGACTGTATATCCGAATAACTCATCTATTGTATCCATCTTCCCCCTACTCCAAGCTACCTCAATAGCATGGCGAATAGCTCTTTCAACCCTACTAGGTGTAGTTTTATGACGCTTTGCAATGGATGGGTAGAGAAGTTTTGTTATGGAATTTAGCATCTCGACATCATTAACAGACATCATTATAGCATCTCGTAAGTATTGATATCCTTTTATATGTGCTGGAACACCGATTTCATGAATTATATTCGTTACATCGGTTTCTAAATTTCTCTCCATGTAAGTACTCTTATTCTCATAGGCACTAACCCGATGATTATTTGTCAGTTTATTGTGATAGTCCCCTTTAATCTGCTTTATCCTTGAAAGAACCACATTACTATCAAACGGCTTCATGATATAATAGTTAGCTCCCAACTCAAACGCACTTTCTGTAACTCCTTCTTGTCCTATTGCAGTGATAACTATGAAAGACGGATTCTTCTTAAATTCGGAGTCCCTTTTTATCTTCTCCATGACACCGAGCCCGTCCAACTTTGGCATAATTAAGTCTAGCAAGACCACATCTGGCTTTGTTTCTTTAATCATGTCCAATGCATCCATACCATTTTCTGATTTACCAACAACCTCAATATCTGCATCCTCTTTTAAGATATCTTCTAGTATATTCACCATCCTTTCATTGTCATCGACTATAGCTACACTAATTTTGCCCATATTTCTCTTTCAACCTCCACTAATTATTTATTTTCTTCTCCGTTCAATAGTTGCTACCCCTCTCATGATGACAAAGAACAACTCCACATTATGTGATATTTCATCATAATCTTCGTAATTGTGGTGTTATTAGCTTCATTATATCCATTGGTCTATAGTGCGTCAATAGTTTTCAAGACGGCAAGTTTACCAAATTATACCTGAAATACTCAGTCATTTTTTATTAATATTTTACATTTTAAGCCCAAATTGTCAATATTAATCTAAATTAACCTATATTTCTACATATTACGGATATATTATGAAAGGGGATATGCAGTAATTATTGTAAATAATTACCATAATGAAATTATAGCTATTGCGATTCAAAGTTTCAATTCTTTCTTGTCGCACCATTCGACAGTTATTAACCAGTGCATTTTTTTATTATTTTCAAACCACAAGATTTTGTATAAACCTATATAAATAACAACTAATCTCCTGCTCTTTCACTGAGAACTTCATTGCTTTTTACATAATTTCGTCGACTTTTTTTATAACAAAACATTTGCTTATTCTAATTTATTTACCATGTTTTCTATGAATGTACCGTAACCTTTAGTTGAATCCTGTATAAATACATGCGTTACAGCACCTATTATCTTATTATTTTGTATAATTGGGCTACCACTCATACCCTGAACTATCCCCCCTGTTATATTTAATAAGCGTTCATCTGTTATCTTTATTACTAATCCCTTACTGTGATTAGAGTTACTTATATCAATTTTTTGAATCTCGATTTCATAATCAGCTATAGTTCCGTCTACCATACAGCGAATATAAGCCTTACCAATCTTTACTTCCTGCTTAAATCCTATTTTTAATGGATTAGCTTCATCCTTAAGCTTATACTTGTGATTTACATCTCCAAATATACCTTGCGAGGTATTGTCAGTTATATTACCTATTCTATTCTTCTCATTTTGCCTGATCATACCTATTATTTCTCCGGGTTCTCCCTCCTTGCCCTTCACAATAGATATGATTTGTGCATCATATATTTCACCCTTATCTATTTCCATTAAACGTCCTGTATCAATATCAGTAATGCCATGTCCCAAAGCACCAAAATGACCATTGGTTGATATAAATGTCAGGGTTCCGATACCTTGTGTATCATCTCTAATCCATGTACCAATTTGATACTTTCCACTAGTGGTCTTAACTGGAGTGATTCTTGTGGTTAGGATTTCACCATTACGACGTATTGTTAACTTAATATCCTTCCCCTGGGATTTTTGAATCTCCTCAATTAAATCCTCCTTTTGCATAATCTTCTTATCATTAATAGATATAATATAGTCTCCTGATTTTAATTTATTATAGGAAGGTTCATAGTTTAGCCCATCCGCTCCTGTAATTTCATTATTACCAAGTACCAGAATACCATCAGTTTCAATGGATATTCCAATTGGGGTTCCACAGGGAATTAGTTCTACCTGCTCTATAACGTCAAGAGATATGTTTTTATAATTAATTAGTCCAAATAACTTAAGATTAACAATATACTTACCTATCTTTGATGATGAAAGTGTAAAGGGCTCATTTAAATCAATATTAATTTGATTAGAGGGAACTCTGGTATCGTTAACACTTATTACACCTATATCCTCTGTCTCTATGTTAGCCTTCAGCGGCATATTAAAGCTAAAGCTTTCTTCCCTATCAACAACAATTTTAATTTCATTTGGTATGTTCTTTTCAAGATTATAAATAATTAAGTATATAATTGCTGCTAGACTAATTAAAAAGAAGGATAGCAATACCCTTCTATATATCTTCTTTCTCCTCATACTTAACCTCATTTCTACACTAACTTTCCTAATCAA
>JAAYPG010000197.1 GCA_012519905.1 Clostridiales bacterium
ATGTCTAGAGCTTACGGATGGTTGGATAGATGAATTTATGAAGTTTAATTATACAGTTAGAGCTGATGATTATACCACAGGCCCTATTAGCGATATGTGGGCACAGCCTGACGATGAGCCTCCAATCAAGGTCGTTCCAGAACAAAGTGATGAATCACAACCGGCTGAAGATGAGATTCCGATGGAAGAGCCTGGAGCAGATGAAGATAGTATTACCAGTCCTGAGCTGGATGAAGCTGCTGCTCCCAGTCCTGAACCAAAGGTGGAAAAAGATGATGTTCAACCTATTGATAGGAAGGATACTGTTGATAAGGATGATGAGGGAAGTAAATCAGATGATTATGCTGATCCATTAGAAGCGGCTATAATCACTATTATATCTATTTTGATATCTATCCTCTTTGGTGGAACTGGTGGATATGTTCCTGATGCTTCTTCCGGAGATAATGGGGTCTCTGGGGCATCAACTTCTGATAGAGATATAGATAATTGGTTAAAATTCGATGACGAAGGGGATATTGAAGCAACTGACCCGATAAATGGAGAGAAACGTACCTTTATTCATAATGGCGATGGCACCTATACTGACCCGCTAAGCGGTGCTTCCTATACCCCTGAGGAGCTTTCACAGCGGATGAAGCATCGGGAGGATAACGCAAATACTATTCGTCAGGACGAGAAGCATTTTAAGAAAAATGTTGATGAAGATTCTAGACGTAATCAAGAGCTCAGCGAAGAAGGTAAGCGACTCGAGGAAGATTTGAGGAGAGAAAGGGAAGAACGTGCTTATAGAGAAAAGGTTGAGCGTGTAGCCACAAATCTTGGTATGAGTGGTGCTAGTGAAGATGATGTTAAGAAAGAGCTTAAACGCCGAATGGAAAGAGACGAAGAATTCCGTCAGAAGATGCACGATTATGCCGAGCGTCGCGATATGGCAGTGGATGCTCTGGAGACTACTGTTGAAATTGCCGACTATGCAATGTCAGCAGGTGAGGCACTTGGAGGTACTGCAGGTAAGGCTATTTCTGCTACATATAAAGGGGTGAAGAACACCGTATCCACCGTGGCTGAAAAGGGATTAAGCACAAGCTCGGTTGTTGAGGGTGTAATAAAAGGTGGTACTGAGGCTGCAACTACCGTCATGAAGTCCGGGCTTGGCAAGGCTGGTGTTACCATTGGGGGCACAATAGCAGGAGAAGGTGCAGCTGCAGTTAGCGACGGCACGGACCTTGGCGATGCTATTAAGGATGGAATCATTAAAGGAACTGGTAATGCTGCCATAGGCGCTGTAGGAGATGCTATTGGTGATGCTGTAGAGGGTGATGGATTACTAAATAAAGCTGCGGAAACTGCAGAGAAGCTTGCTGAAACCGCCTATGGCAAGGAAATAGTAGAGAGACAAAATGAATAAAATTTAAATGATGCAAATTAAGGTGAAAAATATCAATAAAACAGTTATAATCCTGTCTTTGACAGTTGTAAGAGGATAAAACTCTGGGAGCCCATGAAAAAAGGGCGCTCCAGAGTTTTTCTGATATGTATAAAAGTGAGTAATATTTTTATTTTTTTGTATTTTAAAAATATTTTTTACTTGTTTCATACTAACAATCTCATAATCCGTTCTGAAACCGAAAGTCTGATGCCCTATGTGGTAGGATAGTTGTCGTAAGGTGAATATATCTATATAATATAATTACGACAATAACCTAAGGAGAATGATTATGTCTAAAGTAACAAATAAAAATAGAAGCTATACGAAAGAATTTAAGGATTCTGTTCTAAATTGTTGTTCGTCACTTTATTTGATACTTCAATCGTCAGTTTAAATGATACTATTGTTCTCTACAATCGTCACTTTAGTCACAACTATTTTTAAAATAACATGTAGGCTTTACGCTTACACAGACTACTTG
>JAAYPG010000038.1 GCA_012519905.1 Clostridiales bacterium
ACTTTGAAGGGACTTTTAGTGATCCGAATAGTGTCTTTTCTTTTTTGTAAATAGAATTGCATGGTGCTCCTACAATATTCCCCAACGCTGTGCTGGATTTACCTTCACTTACCAGCTTGAGTATATCTATATACTGTAAACTTCCTTCTTGCACAATAAAGCCATTTTTCTCGAGTAATTTAATAAAGTAATTTATTCTACCGTCTTTTTCACACAGAGGTTTATAGACTTCATTTATATTCGTGTATCTTTTATCAGTATATTTCAATTTAATCACTTTCTTTGTACATTATATGGTATCTCTTAAGTAGGGGTGATTTAGTATACTGACCAGTATGTAAGATAAGAATCAAAAAAAACCTTGTAACCGTTAAGCTACAAGGCTTTCTTCTTTTACAGGGGCAGTAGGATTCGAACCCACGACCTGCGGTTTTGGAGACCGTTATTCTACCAGCTGAACTATACCCCTATATTTATGATGCCTATTAATACTACTATTAATTGTTCGAATTGTCAAGATTGTTTTGCTTAATAAGTACAATAAATCTTTAAAATATTTAAAAATCTGTAGTATCCAAGATTATATCGCAAAAGTTCCTGATTTTTAACTCTGTAAAATACTTATTTTCTAACGGAATCCATCTATCTATAAATGGCTGTACGCTCCTATCAGGGTCTCTTAATGTTATTCTTCTTATCTGCTCCCTCTCTTCGACCTCAAGAAATACCAATAGGTCATAGGCATCCCTTAGCTGTGGATGCATACTGTAGGAACCTTCAATTATATTCAATCTTTTTCTTTCTACTTCTATGGCTTCTTTATAGGTCCAATCAGAGCAGGAAAATGCTCTACTTATGGCCGGACGATTCTCTTTAAGAGGATTTAGTACTTCTTCTCTGAACCTTTCATAATGAACATTTCCTCCAGGCTCTGCTAGACGTTCTTCTGTCCTCATCTCCAAGGGAAGATAATAATCATCCATATGAAATACATTGCATTCATATTTCCTTGCTATTATATTAGCCAAGGTGCTTTTACCACTACCACACATTCCATCTATTGCCACAATAACTAGCCCATCATCCTGCTTAAGCAGATCATCTATTCTATTAAATACCTCTATATAGGAATCCTCAATGCTTCTCTTGTCCATAATATATCTCCACTCTACTTAGCCTTATTCATATACGAATAAGGCCAGTAGCCTATCTATTTTCCTTTATGTATTGTAATACCTCGCCTATATTCTTAACTCCTACAAGCTTTATACCTTCTGGTGTCTTTAATTTGCCTTTGTTGGCCTGTGGAAGTATACATGTCTCAAATCCCATCTTGGCCGCCTCTACAACCCTTTGATCTGCCATATTAACAGCTCTAATTTCGCCGGTGAGACCCACCTCACCAAACATAATAGTTTTGCTGCCTATAGTAATATTTCTAAAGCTTGAAAGTATAGCCGTTACAATTGCTAGGTCTAGGGCAGGCTCGGTTACTCTCATTCCACCTGCTACATTTACATAGGCATCACAGTCACCAAGCTGTATACCAAGGCGTTTCTCCAGGACCGCCATAAGCAGGTTGACTCTATTATAGTCCGTTCCTGCTGCGGTTCTTCTAGGCATATTAAAGTTTGTATGGCTTATTAAGGCCTGTACCTCAACGAGAATAGGTCTAGTGCCTTCTATAGAAGCAGATACCACAGATCCCGGTTCTCCTTCAGGTCTACCATTTAACATATACTCAGAGGGGTTTTTAACTTCTACTAATCCTGAGCCTTGCATCTCAAATACTCCAATTTCATTAGTAGAACCAAATCGGTTTTTTACTGCTCTCAGTACCCGATAGGATGCATAATTATCTCCTTCAAAATATAGGACTGTATCCACCATATGCTCCAATACTCTGGGACCTGCCACCATTCCTTCCTTTGTCACATGTCCAATGATAAATATGGTGATACCGGTACTCTTGGCCATACGCATTAAGGCTCCCGTTGCCTCCCTGACTTGTCCTACACTTCCAGGCGCAGAGGATATATCCTCCTTGTACATAGTCTGGATGGAGTCGATAACCACTATCTCAGGCTTATGTTTATTTACAACATCCTCTATTAAGTCCAGATTGGTTTCACAAAGGAGCAGAAGCTCGCCGCTAAAAGCGCCGAGCCTATCCGCTCTCATCTTAATCTGGCCTTTGGATTCCTCTCCAGTTATATATAAAACCTTTATTGCTTTATTAACAATTTCTCTACAGGTTTGTAGAAGTAGTGTAGACTTTCCAATCCCCGGATCTCCACCAACTAGTACAAGACTGCCTGGCACTATACCACCACCGAGAACCCGATCCAGCTCACTTATACCGGAGCTAATCCTACTTTCGGTTTCTGATTTTACACTTGACAGTAGTTCAGGCTCCTTAAGCTCTCTCTTGCCAAGACCGGAACTAGACCTTTTGACTATAGGCTCCTCTACAAAGACATCCCAGGATTTACAACCCGGACACTGTCCAAGCCACTTAGAGGATTCATATCCACACTCTTTACAGAAGAACACAGTCTTTGCCTTAGCCATATTAGAGCTTTACCACCTTTATATAATCATTCTTTTCCTCGTCAAGTTCTACACTAAATATAAGCTTGCCACCTAGATTGGTTTTCATTTCACCTAATAAGCTGTCATTCTTATAGATTTCATATTCCTTTTCTGCTTCCAGCTCAAGGGTTATCTGGGCTGTATCCTCGCCTGTTACTTCAAAGCATAGTTCATTTTCCCTTTGATCCATATGAAATACTGCTGTTCCCGGTACAGATTCATAAACAAACATCCCATTTCTTTCAAGCTTTGTAATCTTCTTATAAGTCTTAACCTTATATATATCTCCCTCATGTTCAAAATCAGATACCTTTGATTTTGCCTCTAGCTTATAATTACCAAAACTTATTGTACCATCATTTTCCTTGCGTATTAACTCTTGAATAACAGCCATCACATAGTCCTCCTAATTATCTTCATTTTTAGTTACCTATAACGGAGGACATATCCTCCCTCTAGTATTTGTATGGATTAAATGGATTTTAAGACTATTTCATTATCTACATAATCAATATTTACTGTATCGCCTTCTTTGATATCACCTGCCAGAATACCTTCTGCAAGCTTATCCTCAACATTGGTCTGAATTGCCCTACGAAGAGGTCTTGCTCCAAATTTTTCATCATATCCTTCTTCAGCCAGATACTCCAGTAGTGCCTTTGTGGATTCTATACTTATATTCATCTGTGCTTTACTTCTCTTTGCAATATTCTTAACCATTATTTCTACGATTTCTTTAATATTATCTCTGGTGAGTGAATGGAATACGATTATTTCATCAATACGGTTAATAAACTCTGGTCTAAATATCTTTTTAACCTCATCCATTACCCCTTCTTTCATTCTCTTATAGTCCTCTCCCTCATCTACAACTGAGGTAAAGCCAAGACGTTTTGGTGAAACAATGTTCTGGGCTCCTGCATTGGAGGTCATGATAATGATAGTATTCTTGAAACTCACTCTTCTTCCTTGAGCATCAGTTATATGCCCATCATCCAAAACCTGTAACAGAATATTAAATACATCAGGATGTGCTTTTTCAACCTCGTCAAATAATATTACGGAATAAGGGTTCTGTCTAACTTTCTCACTTAACTGACCTCCCTCATCATAGCCAACATAACCTGGAGGAGAACCTATTAGCTTACTAACACTATGCTTCTCCATATACTCTGACATATCTACCCGTATAATAGAGTTCTCAGTTCCAAACATGGCCTCTGCCAATGCCTTTGAAAGTTCTGTCTTACCTACTCCTGTTGGGCCAAGGAAAAGGAAGGAACCAATTGGGCGATTCGGATCCTTAAGTCCTACTCTCCCTCTTCTTATTGCCTTTGATACTGCCGTAACTGCTTCCTCCTGGCCGATAACCCTTTCATGAAGTATTTGCTCAAGATTTTGAAGTCTTTGAGATTCTTCCTCCTCAAGCTTTCTCACAGGAATCTTGGTCCAGCTAGATACTATATCGGCTATTTCTGCCTCGCTGACAACAAGCTGATCTTCAGTTCTTTGTTTTTCCTCAACAACCTTTTGTTTTTCTAGCTCCTCCTGTAGGGCCTCTTGTTGTTTCTTAATTTCGCCAGCCTTCTCATAGGCCTCTTCTTTTATTGCCTTTTCCTTTTGCTCTTCCAGCCTTGCGATTTCCTTCTCCAGATCTTTAATAACCGGAGATGATGTATAAGTACTTAATCTTACCTTAGATGCAGCTTCATCCATAAGATCAATAGCCTTATCAGGTAGGTAACGGTCATTGATATAGCGGCTTGATAGTTTAACCGCAGCCGAAAGGGCAGAATCTGTTATTCTAACCTTATGATGCGCCTCATATTTATCACGTAATCCATGCATAATCTGGATTGCTTCCTCCTCAGAGGGTTCCTCCACAACCACAGGCTGGAATCTTCTTTCCAAGGCAGCATCCTTCTCAATATACTTACGATACTCTTCTCTTGTGGTTGCACCAATTATTTGCAGCTCTCCTCTGGCAAGAGATGGCTTTAAGATATTGGAGGCATCAATTGCTCCCTCTGCCCCACCAGCACCTATTATGGTATGAAGCTCATCAATAAATAGAAGGACACTTCCATCACCAATTACTTCATTTATTACCTTCTTAATTCTCTCTTCAAACTCACCACGATATTTGGACCCAGCAACCATTCCTGACAAATCCAAGGTGACTACCCTTTTGTCCTTTATGGTGTCAGGGATATTTCCCTCAATTATTTTAAGAGCAAGCCCTTCTGCTATAGCGGTCTTACCAACACCGGGTTCACCTACTAAGCAAGGATTATTCTTTGTTCTTCTACTTAAAATCTGTACTACTCTTTGTATCTCATCCTCTCTGCCAATAACAGGATCCAATTTACCTTCCCTTGCATACTCAGTTAAATCTCTACTATACTGATCAAGTGTGGGAGTGCTTGATTTGGTCTTTCCTTTATTTTTATTTGAAGCATATTCACTCTTTGCAACACCCATATCTACTCCAGCTGCAGCCAGAAGATCAATATATACCTTCTGTATATTAACTCCTAGAGTATTTAAAAGACGTACTGCAATACAATCAGTTTCTTTAATTAAGGCAATTAAAATATGTTCTGTTCCTGCCTGCTGCGCCTTAAGCTTAGCAGCTTCCTTTTGACTCTGATCTAATATGCGTTTGGACCTTGGTGTAAAGTTTCCTCCTTCAAGCATTTCTACGCCACCGCTTGGTGCTATTAATTGGTTAACCAACTCCATAACCTTCTCCACTGTCACACCATTTTCTTTTAGCACTCTGGAGGCAACTCCATCTACTTGCATTAATCCCATTAGAAGATGTTCTGTACCAATATAATTATGATTAAGACGAAATGCCACTTCTCTGGCAAAATTTATAGCTTGCTTTGCATTGTCTGTAAATCTTTCATTCATCTTTATGTCCTCCAATCTTAGTATTCTAAACTTCTGCCTATTCCCGTATATTATATGAGTTTAGGTAGTTCTTTACTAATGTATTCAGCTCTGGATCTATCCCGTGTGGTACTGCCTACATTTTTACCTAGTGTCCATTGAAGACTTCCTGGTTGTACTCCCATCATCATCTTATGAACATTAAATTCTCTGTCAAACTTTATAAGTCCACAATCTGCTCCAAACTTTATCTGTGAAAGAAGAGTCATAGCATCATCAGGAGTAATCTGTCTCGCATATTTTAAGATACCATATGCGCGATATACCTGATCCTCTATCTCATCCGCATTTAGAGATAGCATATATTCCCTTCTTTTTCTTTCCTGTTTCATAACCTGATCAACTATACGATTAAGATTTTGAATTATTTCTACTTCAGAGTTACCTAAGGTCTTTTGATTGGATATCTGATATATGCTTCCAAGGCTCTTTGTTCCTTCTCCATAAATACCACGGATAGTAACTCCATACCTTCCAACCTCCTCGATCAATTTCTGGATCATTCTTGCTGCACTTAGTGCAGGTAGAAAGACCATACAGGAGGCTCGCATACCTGTACCTACATTGGTCGGACAGGATGTCATATATCCATATTTCTCATCATATGCAAAGTTCAATTGCTTGTATGCTAAATCATCAATACGATCTGCAACCTCATAGGCCTTCTCAAGGTTCATTCCACCAACGATGGCCTGTATCCTCACATGATCCTCTTCGTTAATCATTATACTTACTGTCTCATCCTCTGATAATATGAGACCTGTCGTCTGTTCCTTATCTACTAAGAGCGGGCTTACAATATGCCTCTCTACCATAGCCACCTTATCAATATCACTGAGGGATTTTATATTACATGAATAATATTTTCTATTGTCCTGTTCAGCCAAAGATGATGTTATGCCCTTTACCTCATCAACTAATTTTACCGCATCTGCTTCTTTAAGTAGCGGTGAAAACATATAGTCTTGTAGATTTCTGGCTAGCCTTACACGGCTAGAAATAACCACATCGCCGTCAGGTACAATCTGTTCATACCATTTAAGCATTGTTGGTTTCCTCCTTTTTTAGTTGCCGTATCAAATCTCTAAGTCTAGCTGCTTCCTCATACTCTTCCTGTTCTATTGCTTTCTGAAGGTCAAATGTTAGCTTCTCTTCCTCTGATAAGCCCTTTAATATGCTGTCAGTCTGCGACATAAATCCCTTAGGCCTTTTACCGGTATGGACTTCAGATCCCTGTATACCTCTTAGGGTCTTTCCTAAGACATTATTAAAACTCTTATAGCAACTTGAGCAGCCAAATCGCCCCCTCTGTAGAAATTCATCGTAGCTAGTTCCACATTTCTTGCATACAAGTTCTGTCTTATGCTCTCCTGCTTTATTGCCTGTATTATTATGATATGCACCTAATAAAGTAGATAATAAGCTATTCAGTGTAATATCCGAGTTTAACAAGGGTTTTTCCATTTGAAAAGATGTGTAATCTGTAGCACAATCCTCACAAAGGTGCTGCTCTGTCTTAGCACCATTTATTATTTCTGTGTATAATACTTTTGCGTCTCTCATTTTACACCTGTCACATAACATAGGAGTTACCCCCTTTCAAATTCATTAAATATCTCTTTTACAACTTCATATACATCCTGACAGCTAACATTTTTACACATGGCCTTTGCAAGTATAACCCTTAGTTCTTCCCTCAAATCCTCTATGGCTTGTATCTTGTCTATGTCTATAGCAATTACCGCACCTTTTCTGCGATCAAGCTTAACATATCCTTCTTGCTTCAATATAGTATATGCTTTATTAACTGTATGCATATTAATTCCTATATACTCTGCCAGTTCTCTAACCGATGGAAGGTTATCGCCCTCCCGGATTTTTGAGGTGGCAATGCCATATATGATCTGATTTCGCAGTTGCATATAGATCGCTTCATCACTATTAAAATCAATCTTAACATACATATTATAACCTCCAACTGACGCCTAAGCGGCAAATAAATCTTTATGCATTAAATAGGCTTGTTACATAGATACACTAAAAGGCAGCTATACCTGTTATACACATTGTATAACAGGTAGCTTAACTTGTCAATAAGAATTAAAGGTCATCACCATATCCCCTTAGCTTCATAAACAAGCGAATGGATATAATAACAAAGACTATACATAGAGCGCTTAGGAGTGCAATTATTATGGCTGTAATACTAAGATTTGTACGGTACTTTTCTGAATTCATTTGCTCTTCATTGCTTCTATCTTCCGAATCATAGGTTGGAATAAGCTTATTAACGTAACGTTGCATGGTTTTTTCTACTTTATCATAGCTATAAAAGCCCGCTTGGCCCAGCTCATTTTCTGCATATATAAGTAAGAAGTCATCATCAATCTGATCTGGTGAATACACTGGTACAGATATGCCTGATATAATTATTTTACTCTTAGCGTATCCACTTGGTATTTCTACATTGGCAGGGGCTTCTATAATTTTATATTTACCACTATAAATAGCATAGGTTTCATCCTGTATACGAACAAGCTCAAAACTCCCATGCTTATTATCTGGAGTAATAGGAGATGTATCCACACCCTCTTCAGGAGCACTCTCCTTCAATACATCGATAGTATATTCTATGTTGTTTCCTGCCTCAGCAATCACAGTAACAACAACTTTATTGTCTCCTTCTTGAAGAGAATCATTTCCGGTTATTTGGATCGTTGATTTGTCGTCCTCTGGAATCGCCACTACAACAAGTCTATCTACATCATGTCCTACACTTGCACTATATTCTGACTGCTTCTTATCAAAGTCCGGGCTTAGTTGAGCCGGACTTATTTTAAGTGAACTAAGATAGGCATTCTCTGAAGCAGTTTGAGCTGGATTAACCTCTAGCTCAAAGGAATCAGAAAATACTGACATTGGCATTTTAAACTCATCATCATATACCATAATAGGTCCACTGAACTCTATTACTGATTTACCTACCTTTAAGGTCTGAAACTCAAGTGCGTACTTTCTATTTTCTGTAGCTTCTGATATATTTATGTCTGCTATCTTCAAAAATCCACTAGTTCCTTTTATGAAAGAAACATTTTCTTTATATTCTAGAACATCCTCATCATAGGTCAAATGAGCCTCAACATCTCCAAACATAGAGTCTGAGCTAATATTTATATATACATATACCGTATCACCAATAACAACTTGGCTACTATCGGCCGTTATTTCAATGTTTGCACTGGATGCACTTATATTCTTGATATTTATAAAGCCTCCTATTAAAAAAAGTAGGCAAAATATTAGAGCTTGATATATTCTTCTTTTCATTACCTTTCCCCCTTTTGCTTAATAATAACATATTGTTTGTAAGAAACAATATATTTTTTCCTTAAATAAATTAAATTCCGGCCTGTAAGCTTATCCTCTCTTACCGGCCGGAATTGTTGAAATAATCCGATGTCTCCAGCCTACATAATCTACACATTCTAGGCTGTGATATTACTCCCTGACAATATTAATAATATAGTTGGCTATATCACCATTCTCAGCGATTACCGGTATAACTATCTCATTATTTCCTACATTTAGAGGAATATAACCTCCACCCAATATGTTGGCTTTCTTACTTACAGTAGTAGCCTTAATTTGTACAGCCTCGATTTCATTTCCTACTATCAGATAATAATAGTATTCTGTCTGATTAAATGTAGGTGTAATTGTAAGTTCATTATCATTTAGATCAAAGACCTTAAGACTCTTTAGACGATTATTAGGATTAAATTGCGTCGTAGGTCTTGGGGCAGGCTTTGCTGGCATATTCAAATATACAGGGATGGAAAATACTATAGGAGAATCCATCATATTTCCATATGCAGCTGCAATCTTTTTAGCCTCAGCCCATGGTGCTTCTACATTAGTCATATATTGGTGGAAATATGTAGATACCGGTGTTACATTAAATTTTTGCAGATAGACAGTATCCTGTCCTCTATTTATATATGTGCTTCCAAGGAAATACGAACCTCCCACTATGGACTTATATGGATTTGTCCAAGGGATTAGGTATGTTTCATTAGTTGCGGGATTTTTAGTTCCATTCTTAGCATAGTTCAAGCCATTGGCTATTGCTCCCCCACCGGGGCTGTCATTGGCTCCAATATTATAGAAATTATAGTATCCCTCATAACCTTTGTAGGTACCTGATACACTGTTACTTAGGGTTGCAGGACCTGTTACTACCTCCTGCTTAACTCTAGATGCTAGATGATAGGGACTTACTCCTGAATACTCCGCTGCCTTCATAAAGGTTTCAGCATAAGTAATAGTCTGTGTGTTACCCATATCATCAGTAAATGTATAGGAAGCATTATATAAAGCGGTCCCCTTTAATACATTTTCTACACCAGCCCTGGTCTGATATCGGCTTTGATATCTTAATAGCTCAAATTGGAATATAGTATCCTCATCAAGGAAATTTCTTGGATCCATATAATATTCAACTGTCGCTCTGGAAGCTGTAACCCAATAAGATCCATCATATACTACAAATTTGTCGGTTTTCCAATCATAAGCCCCCTTATCAAAGGATAGCCATTCTACGCTCTTTGAATTTGGAATAGTGTTTTTTCCAGGGATACTTTCCGCATCAATTACGGTATTCCAATCTAGTCCCGTATGATAAGCCTCAAATACCCAATTTGGATGAATTGCATGCAGTCTTCTTAAAGCATCCTTATATGTTTCTGGAAAGCCCTCCATAGATAACTTAGTCTCAAAGTCCACATCATCTGATGGATATTGACTCGGAGGTGGAGTTGGGGTTGGAGTAACTTTAGGTGGCTCTGGTGTTTGGCCCGGCGAATTAGGCATGGTAGCCCCTTCGGGTAACTCTGAGCCTACATAGACATATTCTGCTCTAACGTGTCCACTTATTTGATTATTATAAGTTATATAATACCAGACCACATCATCTAATTTAGCTGCTTCAATAATCTTGACCTTGTCACCACTAACCAGCATCACAGGTTGCCCATATCCATCATATACAAAATCTGACGAAGCTAATATATTCGAATATACATTTAAGTATACTGTATTGCAGACATAGCCCTCCAATGGTCCGTTAATAAATGAAAAAACAGGATTATCTGAAATCACTAGAATCTGTCCAGGTTCAGGTTTAGTAGACGGACTCGGAATCGGGGTTGGGCTTGGTATCTGGGTTGGTATAGGTGTTGGGCTTATTGTCGGTGTTGGCTCACTAGTTGGTATAGGTGTAGGCTTAGGTGTTGGAGCCTTTGTTGGTTCCGGCTTTGGCGTCGGTGTCGGTTCAGGTTTTGGCGTTGGCGACGGCTTTGGTGTTGGTGTCGGTTTTGGGGTAGGAGTTGGAGTAGGCGCTGCACTATTCTCCGTATTCACCTCTCTAAAACCAACCTGATAGGCCGGTGCATATCCTTTATATGATTTCCCATCGATTTTGAAGGATAGCTTGTACCATTTTATACCCGATGATACTACTTCATCTATTATACTAACAGCCTTGTTTTTCTTTAAGGAAACAATATTATCAGAATCATTCTTGAGATAAACAGACCTTTCACCTGCTGCCTTTCGTATGTTTACCTTAGAGGCTGTAATCTTTGCTTTAATACTTTTATTAAGATTCAGCTTTATATATAAACTGGACACATATCCTGTGGTTGCTAGACTACCGCTGGGCATGCTTATTTGATACCATTTTGTCTCACCATCCAAGGCTTCTCCAATAACAGTTACTTTATTACCTAGCCGTACAGATCCTACAACTGTATTATTGGTCCCAGCCTTACTTCTTACATTTAGAGAATTAGCAGTTACAGTTGCTTCATGCTTATATCCAGCTGATGTAGCCTTTCCTCCAGTCTCCGGTTTAGGAGTGGGAGTTGGTTTTGGTGTGGGTGTTGGTGTGGGTGTTGGCGTGGGAGTAGGTGTTGGTGTTGGTTTTGACTTTACATTTATGTAATCACCATGCACATATCCCTTAACTGTATTACCATTAAACTGCATGGATATGTAATACCAGTCTCCTTCTTTCTCCAACAATGTTACAGTTTCATCCTTACGTAGATATACAAAAGTACCATCTGATAGCTGCGCTCTTTGTGCAGATGTAGATGGTTCTGTTCTTACATTAAGAGTACCGGCTGTAACTGTTCCCTGACCGGATGCTGATACCTTTGAATTATTAAATTGATTAGGCAAAATAAACCCTATGCATAAGATTATTATTATCCATCTATGGTAAAACCTTCTTCTCATCAAGCGCTCCTTCCGTATATAAACCACTGTCACTTATCTGTCGATATTACGGAATTATATTAAAAAAGAACTATGGCAGATCTGTGGCATTTACTGCATTTCGTGTCATAAGATGCTATAAAAGGTTTTATCTTGAAATAATAGAATTAAAAACCCTAGGTTGATATCCATTAGGATACGAACCTAGGTTTTTGGCCTTAATCTATTCTATTGCTTTTCCAATGTCAGTTCTCATATATTTATTCTTGAAATGAATCGTTTCTGTGGCCTTATAAGCTTTGGCTCTGGCCTCTTTTAGATCCTTTCCCAAGGCTGTAACTCCTAGGACCCTTCCTCCATTGGTAAGAATATGACCAGCTTCCTTTCTTGTGGCAGCATGAAAAATATGATAATCATCTTTATTAGCCCAGGCATCTAATCCCTGTATTTCAAAGCCCTTATCGTACTTTTCAGGATATCCATCAGAGGCCAAGACAACACATACTGCGGCCTTTTGCTCGAAGGATAATTCAACTTCATTTAATCTCCCGTCTATACATGCTTCAAACACATCAATCAAATCATTTTTAAGCCTTGGAAGTACTACTTGAGCTTCAGGGTCTCCGAATCTAGCATTGTATTCCAGTACCTTGGGGCCATCCTTTGTCAGCATAAGTCCAACGAATAATATCCCGACAAAATCTCTTCCCTCCGCCTTCATAGCATCCATTGTTGGTTGATAGATAAATCGTCTACAATATTCATCCACTTCTTCAGTATAAAATGGGCTTGGAGAAAATGTACCCATCCCACCGGTATTAAGTCCTTGATCATTATCTAGGGCTCTTTTATGATCCTGAGCACTGGTCATAGGTAAAATATGACTTCCATCACAAAAGGCTAGAACAGATACTTCTGGTCCAGATATGAATTCTTCTACAATCAGCCTATTTCCTGCTAATCCAAACTGCTTGTCTATCATTATGGCCTTAACAGCCTCTACTGCTTCCTTATAATCCATGCAAATAAGGACACCCTTACCAAGGGCTAACCCATCTGCTTTAATGACTAGTGGATATTTGCTTGTCTCTAGATACTCAATAGCCTTATCAGGCTCATTAAAAGCCTCGTAGGCGGCTGTAGGAATATTATATTTCTTCATAAGGTTTTTAGAAAATACCTTTGAACTTTCGATTATGGCTGCATTCATCCTTGGTCCAAATATACGAAGGCCTTTCTGCTCAAAAACATCTACTATTCCAGCAGCTAGCGGATCGTCGGGACCTACTATAGTTAAGTCTATATTCATAGACAAGGCAAAATCTGAAAGCTTCTCATGGTCGGTTACAGGAATATCAATACACTCTGCACACTCCTCTATACCGGCATTTCCCGGAGCACAATAGATCTTACTTACTTTATTGCTCCTAGATATCTTCCATGCTATGGCATGCTCTCTGCCTCCTCCACCTACTACCAATATTTTCATTCCACAACCTCCGATATATACTTAATTTATGTCAACAACCTATTTAGCCTCTATGTAATCTACCTACATTTTAGAGTCAAATATGCTTTTGACCATTATTTTTCTATAATAACTATATTGTTCTTCACACGGACACGATTTTCTGAAATAAGCCTTACTGCTTGAGGAAGTATTACCCACTCAGCTTCCTCCATAACTCTTTTTTGGAGGATCTCAGGAGTATCCTCACTCCGGACCTCTACTGCCTTCTGTAGAATAATAGGACCAGTATCAGTACCTTCATCAACAAAATGTACAGTCGCTCCGGTCAATTTAACCCCACGGGCAAGGGCTGCTTCATGGACCTTAAGTCCATAAAACCCCATTCCACAGAATGAAGGTATTAAGGAGGGATGTACATTTATAATTCTATTACTATAATGTCTTACAATACTTAAGGGCAATATCAATAAAAAGCCTGCGAGGACAATCAGGTCAATCTGATGGTCGTTAAGCAGGCTCAAGAAAGCCTCCTCATACTGTTCAGAAGTATGGTAGTTTTTCTTATTTATCACAGTATTAGCAATATTGTGCGCATTTGCTCTTTCTAGTGCATATGCATTTTTATTGCTACTAATAACAAGCTCAATAGATACATTAGGTAGCATGCCCTTGTCAATCTCATCAATCAAGGCCTGAAGGTTAGTTCCTCCTCCAGATACCAGAACTGCTAGCCTTAGCATAAGGTTATCCCCCTTGCACCTGCTTGGATTTCACCAAGAATAAATGCCTTTTCTCCTGACCTCTTAATGATTTCAACTGCTTGGTCAGCTTGCTCAGGCGCTACTACTATGGCCATACCAATGCCCATATTAAATGTATTGTACATAACCTGATCAGCAATATTTCCATCTTTTTTAAGCATATTAAAGAGAGCTGGTATCTCATAGCTGTCAGTACGTATCATTCCATGCATACCTTCAGGTAGCATCCTTGGAATATTCTCATAAAACCCGCCTCCTGTTATATGGCTACAGGCTTTTATATCTATATTGTCGTCTTTTAACCCTTGTAAGGCTTTTACATATATTTTGGTAGGAGTAAGAAGGGCCTCCCCAAGACTCATCCCAAGAGCTTCATAATAAGTATCTAATACAGATCTTTGCATTCTAAAAACCTGACGAACTAAGGAGTAACCATTACTGTGTATACCTGAGGATCCTATACCGATTATAACATCCTTCTCCTTTACATTCTTACCTGTAATAAGCTTAGCCTGGTCTGCAATTCCTACTGCAAAACCTGCTAAATCATATTCATCCTCTGGGTAAAAACCAGGCATTTCTGCTGTCTCGCCTCCTATCAAGGCCGCACCAGCTTCTACACAACCCTCAGCAACACCCTTTACTATAGAGGCAATCCTATTGGGATCATTTTTTCCACAGGCGATATAATCAAGAAAGAATAGGGGCTCAGCTCCAGAGCAGGCTATGTCATTTACACACATGGCTACGCAATCAATACCTATAGTATCATGAATATCCAATAAAAAAGCAATCTTTAGCTTAGTGCCTACACCGTCTGTTCCTGAAACAAGGGTGGGATTCTCCATATTCATAAATCTCTTCAATGAGAATGCACCAGAAAATCCGCCTATATCAGATAAAACCTCCTTACGCATGGTTTTCTGAATGTGCTCCTTCATAAGATCCACTGCTCTATAACCTGCCTCAATGTCTACTCCTGCCTGTTTATAATCCATCCCAAACCTCCTAAAAAATATATAAGTTTAATTAACATATAACGGAGGTTTTACCTCCCACCAACTCAGCTTTACTATCTGCCAACATTCTAACATAGATGTGCTAATGTTTCAGCAGAAAAATTCTTATCACTATTATAAGCCCATCTTATAAATGACCTCTTATTTATAAGCAAATTATAAGATTAACAATTTATATCTTTAAACTGCCTTATACCTCTGGTCGATAGTCTTTTGTATAATATTAAATTTATAACCCATATTAGGACTAAGAATAGTAGGATTGATTTTTTCATATCTCCTGTAACCATAATTAATAAATATTGAATTGCAACCATTCCTATACTGGTAAAAATAGATATCATTGATGAAGTACTCTGCTTGACAATCACCGTTTCATTTGTCCATATTAGACTTGGAAAGCTTAAGTTTATAACCAAACCATATATAGATACAAATACAGAGAAGGAAGCAGCCAGCAATAGGATTAATAGGCTGTCTATAAAGGGCAGCTCCATAGTGAAGCAAATAAGTAGCGTGGCAAAAAGCACCGGAGCAAGAATGGTGAAATTGACTAAGATTTTTGATTTAAAAATCATTAGCTCTGATACAGGTAAGCTCTTTGCAATCCAAAAATGCTTACCCTCAATTGATATAGAAGCCATAGTTGTACTGGATGTAGCTATACAAAATACAACAAATATTGGGATAAGATCCTTTACAGCTCCCGTAATATTCATTTCTCCTGTCATAGTATTAATATCTATAAATGGTAGAGCTATAGCCCCCAATACCATGATAACCACGCCAAAACCAGTATTCATAACATATACTACGGAGGCAAAATACCTTTTTAATTCCTTCTTATATAATGCTTTTAGCGGTGAAGAACTCTTAGAACTCTTTAGTCTTGTTTGACCTTTTCTCCTATATCTACCCGTCATAAGCACTGAGTTTATCCTTTTGAACACCTTACCAAGAAGCAGTGAAAATGCACTAAAGGCCAGCAAGGATGCCAACATGAATATAATCAATGATACAATATCTCCTTCAATAACAGCCTTAGAATAATACTGTGACATGGGATAGATATTGCTTACTTGATTATTAATCTCTTGACTAATCTCCACTAAGGCTTCATTAGAATCACCTAATAAATAGGGGAAAACCATCATTCCAATTAGTAAAAGGAAGACAAAAACAATATATACAATATTACTATATCTAAAGCGCATGGTTAGATATGTAAGAATAGTACCAATAATTGCAGCTATAATTATTGGAATTAGGGGAATAAAAAACAAGGTCAATATGCTAAATACATAAAATTGTATTCCCGGTTGAGCCAAAATTCCATAGGCCAACATCATAGGTATCATAATAATCAGAACAAATACTATATTAATTGAATATAAAAGTATAAGTCGACTTGCTACTATTTGGCTATTGCTTACAGGCAAAGACATTACCATATCATAATCCTTAAAACCAAATAGGGTTCCCTTTATCTTATAGACTGTCGTAAATAACAATATTACACTTGTTAAAGACATAAATAGAGTGGGTAGCAAATCTATACTGTTAAATACCCTTAACCCCATCCCGGCAATATAAGCATAAAAGAATGACAAGCCACTCAATAATATAGCCAAAGCAGCAAATCCCAGATATAAGCTATTAGATTTTCTTTTTTTCTGTTGGCCTAATGCAAACATACTCCCCAGTATGGCCCAAAGTTGAACACCAACTAAACGGATGACTTTCTTCATAATTAACTCATTCCTTCCATAGATGACCAAAATAATATGGCTATTTATCTGTCTCTATCAGCTCCATAAATACATCCTCAAGACTAGAATCTCCCTTAACCTCCTGAGTAGGTCCATAGGCTACAAGTCTTCCATCCTTAATTATGCCAATCTTATTACAAAGCTTTTCAGCCACAAGCAGCACATGAGTGGAGAAGAATATAGCACTTCCACTATTACAAAGTTCAACCATAATGTTCCTAAGAGTAAGGGTGGCCTTGGGATCCAATCCTACAAAAGGTTCATCTAGCACCAGCAATTTGGGCTTATGTATTAATGCTGATATAATGGCGAGCTTCTGCTTCATACCATGGGAATAAGATGAAATAGAATCTCCTAGATTTGCTGTCAACTCCAATGCTTCAGCATATTTTACTATAGATTTCTCCCTTTCATCTTTGTCAACTTCATAAATATCTGCGATAAAGTTCAAATAACCAATACCTGTTAGATGATCATAGAGGTCTGGATTATCAGGTATATATGCCGTAATTCTCTTACATGATACAGGGTCCTTCTTGATTGAAACACCGTCAATTAATATATCTCCCTCTTCAAAATCTAAGACACCTACGATAGCTCTGATTGTTGTTGTCTTACCTGCACCATTATGACCTATAAAACCAAATATATCTCCACTATTTATATCAAGATTCAAGCTGTCTACAGCTTTCTTCCCACCTTTATAGCTCTTAGAAAAATTTCTTATACTTAGCATGGTAGCCTCCTTTATTTCACAGTATATTTACTCCATCTATCTTTCATCAAATGCTTCGTTCAATAACAAAGTGCCCTCCAATACAAATCTTGAATCCCTTATGATAGGAATAGTAGACCCATCATGCATTACTGCTGATATCTCCTTAATCTCATCATAGGGCAGGGTAATGTCAGTATGACAATTAAAATAGGCCTTTTTAGGGTCCGTTTCCCTAATTAGAGTTATTTCGTTATCTCTTGCTATGATTTCCTTTCCATCAGGATTATAAACCTTCAAATCCTCTCTCATGGAATAACAGGTGTCACCAATTGCAAAATGAGGACCAGTCTTTTCTGCTATAAGAATAGGGAGCTTAGGCGCTATATCAAATTTCTTTCCCATCATATAAGCGGTTGTATTAGTCCCTATAGCAAACTCTCCAAGGGGCAGGGTTTCATGATTATAGAGTAGGTTCTCCTTTATAAAGTTTTTGTTGCTTTTATCATCTTCATAGTTTTTGCAGTTGTAATCAATTATACGCCCATCTTCAAATACTAGCTCCAGATCATGATATGCCAGATCATTTAAATATACTAGGGGAACATGAAGAACTCCGCGGGTTCCGGTAAGCATCGGTGATGTAAACACCTCGCCTACAGGAATGTTAACATCTGCCACACAATTCTCAAAATTAGTCTCCTTATCAGGGTCCTTTAATGGTTGGAGTTTTACCATCATATCAGTACGGTTCATACCTTTACCAAGAATTTTAACATACTCTCCCTTATCAAGCACATCTATAATACACTGTTGTATCCTTTCATAAACTTCACTATCCAGAGTATTGACCCTGACTGTAGCATCAAATATAGCTTCAAAATCAGGACCTATCTCCGATATCGGATAGGATATAATAGTAAAAGAGCTTTCAGGAGTATTAAAATATTCCTTACTTATCATCCTTACATCACTATAATAATCAGTCATCAGCTTCTGTTGCCTTTTGTTTAGACTAATTGCCTCTGGCTTATCCTTTGGCGAGAATAATTCTTCTCCAAAGACCTCCATAACAGCTGGTCCGGCATAGTTTTGTGTAATATGTTTAATCGGCTTTAGATAGGCATGTAGGACTTCTAGTCTCCTATTATTTAAGGCCTTATTAAGAAATATACCTATATCAAAACGATGGTCATAATCATATTGCTTATTGGGTGATGAACCATGGTAGCCTATCTTAAGATGCTGTCTCTTGTTAATTGCTATATAAGCTGCCCTATATATGATTGCTTCTAATCCCATATCTTTGAAATTAGATATGGCCTGTCTAACAACTCGTTCAAAACCAATCTGATACCTTATGTTCACACTTGTTTTTTTGCTAAGGTCTAAGCCATTAGCTACAAATCCCCGTTCAAATCCTGATGTAAATGTAGCTGCCATATCATTAATTTGCTCATCTGATAGACCATTAATATACTCCGCAGTCTTCAATTCATTGTCAGAAATATAGTCTCCATATCTATATAGATAGGCAAGGTCAGTAAGATCAGATTCCATAATTATATCTTTTGCAAATGAATATCCTGGATCTGCAGTCTCATAGGTCCTTTGATTTGTAAGAATATCACAATTATCATACATAAAATCAGCAATTGCTCTTTTGATATCCTTTGGAGTAAAATCGTCCTCCCAACGAACAAGTCCATAAATCTGAAGAAAAAGTTCTAGATATATAGTATGGAGGGGCATCAGTTTCTCATAAGCATAGACAATAGTAGCCCGCAATTCTGTATATAAGAAGGATAATAGCTTGCCGTATTTATTACCTAGCATTTTGCAAGCATATGTGGGATTAGCATAGCTATAATCATAATTATCTCCCATAATATCCTCATATAAACTTCGATTCACAGCCTTTAGCTCCTCAAGAGTAAGTCTGTCATAGGCTCCTTCCCTTATCATACCCGCAACATTATCAACTAAAACAAGAAAACCTCCAACTTTATGAAAGTAATCCCTTAGGGGTATTCTTATATCTTCTTCATTCATGATCTCCCGAATACGGTCCATGGCTAAATTATACCGTTCTATAATTTCTACATTTTCATCCTCTGATAATTTCAAATAACTCATATGCACTCCAATCTACGGTTTTTCCGTTATATGTTATAAAATAATAGAATTATTGATATAAACCTATGATATAAATAATCATAAGTATAACAAGCATAAGCCCATTACTAATAATCCCAATCAGGGGAAATCTATAATAGATATCCCTCTTCCTTAGCTCCTTATATGATAATACAAAACCGAATAAAGCCAGGAAAAACAGAAGGATTCCTACTATGCCAATCACTAAGCCCTCCTTAGCATTATTAAGACCAGAGATAATACTGATAGTAGCAAATCCGATAACCACAGTTAAACCTATAACCATGGAAATAATTCCGGCTCTCGTATGATTTCTTCCTGAAAATTGTATACTTTCCTTTTTCTTAAATTTCTTTAATATTGAAGCTCCCCCCTTTTATTCTTCAATCATCTTATAAGTAATCATTGTCCTGCTTCTATAGCTTTATAAATGGTATGAATAATTAGAAACATTAAATACCCTAAAATACCACCCAAAGAATTCATTAATATATCATCCACATCAAATACCCCTACCTTTAGTAGGAGCTGGGATGTCTCGATTACCAGGCTAAATAAAACACTTAATATTCCAATAATATAAAACTTGCGATATGCCCTGTTAAGTAGCGGAAGCAAAAAACCATAAGGCATAAAGGCAATAACATTTCCAAATATATTAACTATGAAGCCCTCCAAGCCAATCTGCTCTCTATACTTAATAAATCTTTTTATCTCTTTAAAAAACTTTAAATTATATTGCTGTGTTATTAAATCTCTTCCATATCTCTCGCTAAAAAATAAAAAATATGACAGTAGTAAGATATATATATAAAATAAAATCCATCCTGTAAAAATTATGAGTTTTTTATTCTTTTCCTTCAATTTTCTTCTCCAACCAAGTTTTTCATTATAATTTCCATTATTGCCATTAATATTCATTTATTCGTCCTATTCTTAATCAATTATAAAGCAAATATACTTTCCAGTAAAGGAAAGATTGGTATATAAGAGCTTGATTTGCGGATAATAGATTTAAAATAATACTATCTTTTGAGGTGTAAGTTAATGAAACGATTTGATGACCTTTACCAAGAGTTGCTAAAAGCAACTATAGAGGAAAGAGAAGAGGAATATATCGGTAGTCTTGATGACTTTGATACTTACCAACTAGATTGCCTTTTACATCCTAAAAAGCATCCTTTAGTATGGTATACAGAGGAATGCAACTGTTCTGATAATGATCGACACTGCGTTAAAGTATGTCCCTTTCATGCTATTAATCCAGATGAGAGTGGCAAGTTACAGATAAATGAAGAAGCCTGTGCAGGTTGTTCTTACTGCATACAGGAATGTAGAGCAAATAGGCTTACCTCAAGCAAAGATGTAATACCTGCCTTACAGGCTATAAGATCCCACCAGGGCTTGGTCTATGCTCTCATCGCTCCAGCCTTTTTAGGACAATTTAGCAAGGAGGTTACTCCAGGAATGCTAAGAAATGCATTTAAAATGATAGGCTTTGATGGCATGCTTGAAGTCGCCCTCTTTGCTGATATTCTTACCCTTAAGGAGGCCCTAGAGTTTGATAGAAATATACTGACCGAGGACGATTATCAATTGACCAGCTGTTGCTGTCCCATCTGGATTGCATGGATTAAAAACATCTACAGTGAATTGATACCTCATGTTCCCCCTTCTGTTTCCCCCATGATAGCCAGTGGTCGCGCTGTGAAAATAATGCACCCAGATGCCCTCACAGTATTTATCGGCCCCTGTCTTGCCAAAAAGGCTGAGGCTAGAGATAAGGACATATCAGACGCCATTGATTATGTACTGACCTTTGAAGAGGTTGAGGATATCTTTAAAATCATGGATATTAATCCAGCTGAGATGGAGGATAGCGAAAAGGATCATTCATCCAGGGCCGGCAGAATATATGCCCATACCGGTGGAGTAAGCGAAGCTGTAAAGCTAACCTTAGAAAGATTAAACCCTAATCGAAATATAGCCTTTCGCACCCAACAGGCTGATGGGGTTAAGGCCTGTAGGGAGTTAATTGAAAACCTTAAGTCTGGTAATTGCTCTGCTAATTTCTATGAAGGAATGGGCTGTAAAGGAGGCTGTGTCGGAGGACCAAAAGCAATTATTCCTAAGGAAGAGGCAAGAAAAAACGTAGAAGAATATGGACAGCTTGCCTCTTATCCAACACCTATAGACAACCCTTATGTTATAGAATTACTAAATCGACTAGGCTTTGAAACAATAGAAAGCCTCATAGAGGAAAGTGATATATTCACCCGGAACTTTACAAGCAAAAAGTAGGTTGATTAAAGCAAAAAATTATCCCCCAAACCTCCATATAGGATGTTCGGGGGATTAATATTAAGATATCTTCTATGAAATACTATATTGCCTTAGTATAAAGCCACAACACCAAGCTGTGTGTTCATCGGTGCAGATTGGTTACCACTCATGTCTTCTATCTTATTTTCAAGAATTTCAATTCTTAGATATGTATTCTTGTCCGGTGTACTACTTAAGGTTATTATCACATCGGATCCGGATATAGTTACAGTATTTCCAATTTCATAACTATAAGCCCCTTGTTGAATAACCTTTACAGCCATAGAGCCTGTGATCTCCTCACTGAAGGTTAAGCGAATTTCATTAAGCTTATTCTTGTCAAATACCGGAGGACCAATATAAAACGGCTTTTTGTTATCCTTAAGTGATACATTCATACTAAAATCAGTTATCGGTGCAAAGTTACCACTATAGCCTGCGACACCATTTATTCTAAGAGGTCTTTCTAAAGTGATGTCGATAGAGCCATCTGCAACTGTAAGTAATACTGTAGCACCTTCATTCTTGGTATTCTTCTCAAGTCTTGCGCTTAGAATAGTAACACCAGGGATGGAATAATTTCTAATATCCTGAGTAGTAGCTACATCCAGCATATTGGCAAACTCTAGGTAAATATGGCTAGGGTTAGATGTAGATTGAGCAACTAGATAAGGTCCAGGAAGCTCCAAATTAACTCCACCTATATTATTAATAGATATTACCTTTGGTAAAGCATAGTTTCTAAAACTATCACTTGCAAAGTATTGACCAAGTTCAAATGTATATGTACCGTAATAAACCATATTACTGAGCTTCAATTTGATAACCTTAGGATCATCGGATGACATCTTGGTATAAGCTATATTATTATTAGGTCTAATCTCATCTGATAGTGAAACCAAGGTTGCATCAAATACTCCTGAGTCGTTAGTAAGCTTTACCTCTTTATTGTAGGTAAGGGTAAGAACGCCTGTCTCAGCATCATATTCCTCCCTAAATAGTATCGGGTTGGATTTCTCAACATCAAAGCTTACCTGTCTAGTGTGCTGCTGGTAAGAGCTTGTATCACTAGGATTAACATTATATCCTTGCCAGCTACTAACGGATACTGTCTGAATACCAGTTCTTTGAGCATCCGCATCACTAAGGGTATAATGTACCTTCTTAGGATTACTTGCGTCAACCTCACCTACCATACTCGATCCATTGCTTAATGAAGCATAGCCACCTGTCATAATTGAACGATCAAATGTTGCTGTTAAGGTGTTATAAGCTGTCCTAGTTATTGTTAATAACCTCGCCTGTGGCTTAGGAGTATTATCAGTACGTAATACTATCGGAATAGTATAATTAGCCGGTGATAGACCTGACATATCCTTGATACCTGATAAGGTTACCGTTAATGGCTTGTTTAGGTCTGTATATGCTATATTTGATAAATTAATCGTCAGTGACTTCTTATCTTCACTTGGAATGTAATTATTCTTATTGTTAAGAATGCTTACTGTTACCCTATCAGCAGGTGTGACAGACGCACCTGGAAGAGCAGCTCCTCCTGTAACCTTTAGATCTGTAAAATCTATAGCCTCGTTAAATATTATGCTTGATATCATTCCGGATTCATCCAGTTTGACATCTACAACACTTGGAGGAACATTATCTACATAAGTTATCAGTTTATAATAATCATTAATTGCAACCCCATCAGTTGTCTTAATCTTATCCGAAAAGTTAATTCCATATTCTCCTTCAAAACGATTGGAGGAGGTTATGGTCAATGTCTTCTTGTCAGCGGATAACTGGGCTGTAAGCTTTCCAGGGTCTGCCGCCAATACTCCTTTGATATTCTTCTTAAGTGATATACTAATATTGTCAAGCAAAGAATTGCCACTGCCTATAACTGTTCTTTCATCTATAGGACTATCAAAAACAGCTTTAATCACTGTACTGTCTATTATATCTACTGAGCCAACTGTTGCAGAGGGGCCTACCACCTCTATAATTATAGCATCATTTACTATACTCTTTGCAGCGTCAGCCTCGGTAGCTGTCCTTGCTGCAGTGGCCATTAAAATAACCTTTCCCGGCTTTTCTGCCCTAACAATTCCACTGGAACTATTAGTTACAACGATACATGATTTATCGCCACCTGCCAGAGACCAATAAGTCTTATCTGATGAACCTGAAGGGAAAATATCTCTGTTGAAATTGTATGTTTCCCCTATCTTAAGTATATGCGCTCCATTAACCTCTGTGGCATTGTTAATCTTAACCTTGGTCGCAGGAATTATTACTGTTACTTTACTTTTAATAGTCTTGGTTTTCTTATTAGGATAGGTAATTATACATCTTATTTCAGCTGTACCTTTACCTACTGTTGTAACAATACCTTTACTGGAGACCCTTGCCACCTTAGTATTAGATGATGACCATTTGTAAGTACTTCCGCTCACCTTATCCTTTATATCCATCTGGTAGGTCTCACCCTCACCAATAATTTCAACCTTGGATTCTTTGAAGGTCGGTGTAGCGGCTAATGCTGTAAAATCACCTTGTAGCCATAATATTGGTGTTAATATAAGCACCAATGCCATAATCAAGGCAGCCTTCTTGCCTGGGCTGTTTTTCATACTAATTCCTCCTATGTTTATACGCGTAATTTCTCTTCAGTTATACCATATATAGTATCATAACAGTAACTATTTGTCAAAATCTTGTTTTAAAGTTAATAATTTCTTAAGAGTTTTTATTGGCCATTTCCTCTTCTCTTTTCATCTGTTCTATAGTTTCAAATTCCTTTTCTTCTGATTTTATTTCCCAGTGAATCAGAAAAGCTAAGGCCGCCCTGAGCAGGATTATTCCTCCTACTAAAGCTATATCATTCCATCTAGTAACCCCAACTGTCCTAAGTATCTCTCCGCCCATTTTAAACTCGAGGCCTATTGCCATTCCTTTTGCTAGCTCTAATCTGGTGTAGGGGCTTTTCCTAATATAATTATATACACCAACCAAACCGGCTAGGACTAGGATTATTACACCTATGAACTCAAACATCAATGTTCCAACCTGACAGGCAATGTCCAACCATCCATGTAATTGCTCCATTTATCATATCTCCTTCTTATCTTATTCTTGTAGTATTTTGACGAATCTTAGTTCTTCTAAGTTACATCTTATAATATGATATCTCTCTGTAAAAGTAAAGATAGAATCATGGTATAAATTTAACAACTATGAGCAAATTATTATAAATATATAAATATTAAGTAAATTTTCCATATTATACGATTTTTTGCTTTTCTTTTTCACTTAACAGAATTATAATGATAGAATAGTATATAATTATAAATAAAAGAAAGGATGATTTAGCATATGAAAAAATTTGGTAAGTTTGTATTTGGCACCTTATCTGTTGCAACACTGGCTGCAGGCGCCTATTTTGTTTATAAGAACTTTATAAAGCATGATAGCTCAGATGACTTCGATGAGTTCGAGGATGACTTTGATGACTATGATGATTTTGATGACTTTGATTCTAATGAGGATACCGATGATGTAAGCGAGGCTAGAGAGTATGTATCAATACAGATGGATCAGGAAGGCAGTGAAAATGAGCCTGATTTAGCTGATACTGATACCACAGATCAATCATCAGATGAGGCCTAGTCCGGGCCATAAACATAGGATTATATATGATTAATATAATAATATCCCTCATCTATTATTTAGAAGAGGGATATTATTTATTCATTGATTTCTATTATTAATTCCTACTTAAATCCATAACTTCTTCAAGAAGCTTATCATGATTATCTGCTATATATATACTGGCAGACCTGTTTTCATTATGGATAAGCTCTACTGTGACCGAAGTCTTTCCAATTATTATCTGACTATCTCTATCCTCAGAATAAATGGTGATTTTATACTGAATATCTGTATCGCTTTCTCCACCTGGCCTAAACAGATACTTATTCATTATTGAATAGAAATTCTCTACTTGATCCTGATTTGATATTATAGTTATATCACCTGTAGACTCGTCTATTATCCTTATCTCGCTCACATTACTAGTCTCAACAGATGCTATAAGGTTAAATGAAAGAGTTTCTTCCTCAGGAGCTAGCATTTTATCCTGCACACCAGTATTATCCACTAAGTCCGCATCTAAGCTGGTGATAAACATTTCTTCGGATATATCATCTGCTTGAGTATAGGTTGATTCGCCCTCTACCAAGGCTCTCGCTTCATTAATATCATCTATAGTCCCCTTGGATGACTTCATTTCATAATCAGCTAAATCATTCTTTGCTGCATCCTCCTTAACAGAATATATTTCTGTAGTTCCTGCATCATCATGTTTAGCGGTATTCTCCGGTTTAGACATATTATTCTTCATTCCCAGCGGTGAAATCTCTCTAATTGCACTTAATCCCACCAACAGTATCAGGGCTGCCGCTGCAACAGTGACTAGGGTACGGGCATATCTAAATCTCACAATAGGCTTTCTTGTCTGCATATTAATCTTATCTACATCTGTAGTTTTTGCCTCATTCTGCCTTATAGCCTTCAATGTCCTAAGCACTAAATCCTCGGATACACTAATACCCTCAGCCTCAAGAGAAGTATTCAGATGGGACTTAATGTTATAGTTATCCATATCTATTTCATCTTTTGTTTTCTTTGAATCAATACTCATCTGATATCCTCCCTTCCAACTTATCTTTTAACTTCTGCCTTGCTCTCGAAAGCCTGCTTTTAGCTGTTCCCTCAGCTATATTGAGTGTCTTGGCTGCTTCTGCAATCGTCATCTCCTGAAAATATACACAAAGCACCACATCTCTATATTTTGCAGGCAGGGAAAGGACTGTGTCCTTAATCAAATGATTCGTATCCTGCTTCTCTACCTCATCATAATCAGATTCACTTACTATAGCATCCTCCTTATATTCCATCATGGGGACTACCCTCCTGTTATAGGCACTTTTCAAATGGTCCTTACAGGTGTTAATCGTGATTCTTATTATCCAGGTCTTAATACTGGAATACCCCTCAAAGGTAGATAACTTCTGGTTCACTTTAATAAAAACATCTTGAAATATATCCTCTGCAGTATGGATATCCTTGACATACATATATGCTGTTCTGAGCACATCATTGCCATATTCCCTTATTAAGGCTTCCATCTCATATGCAGGAGTATGTTCGGAATGGTCGTTTTGCATATCATTTTGCATCCAATTTCCCCCCTATACTATAGCTATTACTCCGAAAAATGTTCAAACTAGTTATAGTATACATGTACTGGCTTATGATGTAAATGACAATTTGGACGCATAGAATCTTCTTTCCCTTTATGAATATTAGACGCTGCTACATCAAATAAAGTTCCAAAAAAATAATCTGTACCAGGTACCAAAATATGTACCCGGTACAGATTAATACCGATTACTCCTGCTTACTATATGATAACTTATAGAGTCCTGCGTAAATGCCGTTCTTTGCCAGAAGTTCTTCATGGTTGCCAGATTCTCCTATTCCATCTTCAGTGAGAACTAGGATTCTCTTGGCATTTTTTATGGTTGAAAGCCTATGGGCAATTACAAAGGTGGTACGATCCTTGGCAAGCTTCTCCAATGAATCCTGTACTACCTTTTCACTTTCATTATCTAAGGATGATGTAGCCTCATCAAAGATTAGTATAGGCGGGTTCTTTAGAAATACTCTGGCAATACTTAGCCTTTGTTTCTGACCACCTGATAGCTTAACGCCCCGCTGGCCGATGTCTGTATGATATCCGTCAGGAAGCTCCATTATAAATTCATGGGCATTAGCATTCTTTGCCGCCCTTATTATCTCTTCATCAGTAGCATCTGCATTTCCATATCTTATATTATCAAGGACTGTTCCTGCAAATAGATACACATCCTGTTGGACTATGCCGATATTCTTGCGAAGGGATTTCAACTTTATATCTCTGATATCTATTCCATCTAATGTAATCTCACCCTCAGTAACCTCATAAAATCTCGGTATTAGGCTACACATGGTAGTCTTTCCAACACCGGATGATCCTACAAGGGCAATATACTCCCCGGCTGCCACCTTAAGATCTATATTCCTAAATACATCACCTGTGGTGTTGTTGTATCTAAATGCCACATTCTTAAACTCAATTTCACCCTTTACATCCTTAACTTCAATCGCTCCAGCTCTGTCTACTATATCCGGTTCAATCTCCAGAATTTCATAGAAGCGATTAAAACCTGACATTCCATTTTGAAACTGTTCTGTAAAGTTAATCAGCTTTCTAACCGGTTCTACCAATGTATTAACATAAAGCAAAAATGTTAATAAATCACCCACATTAATTATCCCATTGGCAATAAACAATCCACCACCAGCTATAACCGCTATATTTATTAAGGCTGTAAATAAAGTCAATCCGGAATGAAATAAAGCCATATTCCAATAGCTATTGCGTTTACTATCTACGAACTTGGCATTACCTGCTTGGAACTTACCCATTTCCACAGCTTCATTTGCAAAGGATTTCACAACCCTAATTCCAGATAAGTTATCTTCAATCTGGGCATTTATATCAGCTATTCTTTCCCTGTTTCTTTTAAATGCCCTACGCATTCTCCCTCTCATAAACATTGCGAAAGCAAGCATGATAGGAATAAATGCAAAAACTATCAGTGTAAGAGGCAGATTTATATGTATTAATATAAAGAAGGCCCCAACAAATTTAATTAAGGATATAATAATATCCTCAGGACCATGGTGACATAGCTCAGTTACATCAAATAGGTCATTTGTTATCCTGGTCATAAGCTGACCAGTCTTTTGGTTGTCATAGAAATTAAAGGATAGCTTCTGATAATGCTGGAAGATGTCATTACGCATATCGTATTCCATCTTTGCCCCCATCATGTGTCCCTTATAGGCTGTGAAAAAAGTACTTATATATTCTATGGCCGCTAGTCCTAGCATAGCAAAAAGCAACTTTATTATGATTGGTGCTGATTCAGAAATGTCATAGTTCACTAGTATATCGTTGGTAATATACCTAACAATCATAGGATATACAAGGGATATTGCTGATGCTAATAAAGCGAAAAACATATCTGCTAGAAACAAACCAAGGTATGGTCTATAATAAGACAAAAATTTCTTGGTTTTTTTACTCATTAAATCTTCTCCTGTCTATTAAACCTTCAAAACTATTATTGAGAAAGTCTTTTTGAAAGGTCATACATGTATTGATCAATATCCTTAGTCATAGCTAAGGCCTCTTCTATATCAAAATCTACAAACTGGCTATCTTTATAAGCAACAACACGATTGTTAGCCCCTGAAAGAAGTAAGTCCACAGCCCTAGCTCCCATTACAGATGCATAGACACGATCTCTAGCTGTAGGAGTTCCTCCTCTTTGAGCATGACCTATTATAGTCGCTCTGGTCTCCATACCAGTGGTTGCTTCTATTCTTTTTGCCATATTCTCAGATTCGCCTACGCCTTCGGCATTAATAATAATATAATGCTTCTTGCCGGTTTCTCTTCTGCGGTTTATTTTCTTTATAATCTTCACTTCATCATAATCATAGCGCTCGGCTATAAGGATTTCCTCTGCACCATTTGCAATACCACACCAGAGAGCAATATGACCAGCATGTCTTCCCATTACCTCGATAATACTACATCTTTCATGGGAAGTAGATGTATCTCTTACCCTATCTATTGTCTCAACTGCAGTATTTACAGCGGTATCAAAGCCGATAGTATAATCGGTACAGCTAATATCTAAGTCAATTGTACCCGGTACACCTACTGTATTAATACCTCTCTTTGATAATGCAGCAGCCCCGCGGAAAGATCCGTCACCACCAATTACAACCAGTCCATCAATCTCGTGTTTCCTACATATTTCAACAGCTTTATCCTGATTATCAGGTATTACAAACTCAGGACAACGGGCTGTATATAAAATAGTTCCACCTTTTTGAATAATATCGGATACACTTTTTGATTTCATATCAAAAATATCTTCCTCTAATAAGCCCAAAAAACCTCTGCGGATTCCTTTGACTTTAACTCCCTCTAAGAGAGCAGTTCGTACAACTGAACGAATTGCGGCATTCATCCCGGGCGCATCCCCACCACTTGTAAGAACGCCAATTGTTTTGATTTTCTTCTCCATTATTAGATGACCTCCACGTCTTTTTAAACTAAATAGTATTCTAATTCATTTTTGGTACCGGTGCAATACACTTTTCGACAATTACTATATTATTTTCCGAATAAACCTGCCTAAGCTTTGATACAAGCTCTTTATCTACCTTAACATCCCTATTTTTCGGCAAGCGCTTCATTATTTTTTCTTTTTCACAATATATAATTACCGAATCATTCCCCTCATATGCCTCTAGTAGGCTATATAATTCCTGTTCAGCCTTCTTAAATTGTGTAAGCTCATCAAATCTTACCCATAGCTCCTTTGGTACTGCATCAAAGGGTATAATTTTCTGGCATATAAGCTTAGCATCCTTATCCTCTTCTATAGTGGTCCTACCACTTATAAAGACTTTATTATCTTGCTCCAACAGATGCTTATATTTTTCAAAATCCTTAGGAAATATTATCACCTCAATAGTACCGAACATATCCTCTAGCATAATAAAGGCCATAAGGCTATTTGTTCTGGTCGTTTTTATGGTTTTCGAGGTAATCATGCCTCCTATGGTATGACTACTTTCATCTTCCACCTTGGGCTTTCCTGTTTCTTCATCAACGGCAAAATCATATGAATAGGCTGTGACATTTTTATTTATAGTATCCATATAGTCGTCTAATGGATGGCCACTTACATAGATACCCAGTACTTCCTTTTCAAAGGCCAGTAGCTCTTCCTTACTATATTCTGCCACATCAGGAAGATTAATCTCATACTCCTGCTTATCTTCCTCACCGGCAAAATCAAACAAGTTCATCTGACCTGTCAGACTGTTTTTCCTTTCCTCAGCCACTTGATCCAATATCTGTATATAGCTCATCATCAGCTGACGTCTGTTATCATGGATATTTGAAAATACTCCTGCTTTGATAAAGCTTTCTATTGTTCTTTTATTAACCTCTTTACCTGAAAGACGATTTGAAAAATCTCTAAAACTAGTAAATGGGCCCTTGGCCTTTCTCTCAGCTACTATAGATTCAATTACTGGCCTACCAACACCTTTAATTGCAGATAGGGCATACCGAATTGAACCCTTATATACAGTAAAGACTGCTTCTCCTTCATTGATATCAGGGGGCAGGATTGTAATATCCATCTGACGGCAATTATATATATACTGTGATACCTTAGTTGGATTATCGATTACCGATGTCATTAGAGCAGCCATAAATTCCACAGGATAATAGTGCTTCAGATAAGCTGTTTGATAAGAAATAACCGCATAGGCGGCGGCATGGGATTTATTAAAAGCATACTTAGCAAAATCAAGCATCTCATCAAAGATATGATCTGCAACTTCCTTGGGTATACCATTTTTTATACAGCCAGGAATACCCTCTTCCTCATTTCCATAGATAAAGGTCTGCCTTTCCTTTATCATAACATCCTCTTTCTTCTTAGACATTGCTCTTCTAACCAAATCGCTTCGGCCATAGCTATATCCTGCCAAATCTCTTACTATCTGCATTACCTGCTCCTGGTATACGATACAGCCATATGTAGGTGCCAATATATGCTCTAGCTGTGGACATTCATAGCTTATTACTCCTGCTTCATTTTTACCCTGGATATATTTAGGTATAAAGTCCATAGGTCCTGGCCTGTATAGAGCTATACCTGCTATGACATCTTCTAGACTCCTTGGCTTTAGTTCTTTCATAAAGCTCTTCATACCACTACTTTCAAGCTGAAAGACTCCTTCTGTTTTAGCTGAAGATATTAGCTCATATACCTTATTGTCATTATAATCTATAGCGTCTATATCCAATTTATTATCTACATCTTTAGTGTTATTTACAAGAGCTATGGCATTTTGTATAACAGTAAGCGTCCTAAGCCCCAAGAAGTCCATCTTTAATAACCCCAGCTCCTCCAAGGTCACCATGGTAAACTGGGTTGTAATAGAATTGTCTGAGGAGGAGGATAAGGGAACATATTCAACTATGCTATCCTTACCTATTACCACACCTGCTGCATGCATTGATGAATGCCTGGGAAGCCCTTCAAGCCTCTTGGACATATCAATTAGCCTTTTGACCTCATCATCACTCTCATAGATTTTACTTAACTCAGGATTTATCTTTAATGCCTTCTCAATGGTAATTCCTATCTCTGTAGGAATCATTTTCGCTACAGTGTCAACCTGTGAATATGGTAAATCCAATGCTCTTCCCACATCTCTAATAACAGCCCGGGCAGCCATGGTACCGAAGGTAATTATCTGTACCACCTTGTCCTTACCATACTTTTCTGTAACATAATCAATGACCTCCTGCCTTCTTTCATAGCAAAAATCAATATCTATATCAGGCATAGTCAGTCTTTCAGGATTTAGAAACCTTTCGAACAGTAAATTGTATTTTATGGGGTCTATATCTGTTATCCGTAGTGAATAGGAAACTATTGAACCCGCAGCACTTCCTCTACCGGGCCCAACCATAATTCCATTGTCCCTGGCATATTTAATAAAATCCCAGACAATTAAGAAATAATCTGAAAAACCCATTTCATTAATAGTTCTTAACTCATATTCCATTCTGTCCCAGAGCTCTTTAGTTACTTCACCATATCTTTCCTTCATTCCCTCTCTGCAAAGAAGACTAAGGTAGTCGAATGAGCTATAGGATTCGGGTACGGGATAGACAGGTAACTTATACTCACCAAAGGTAATAGTTACATTACAACGTTTTGCTATTTCATATGTATTCTCCAATGCCTCCTTGGCATAGGGGAAAACCTCCAGCATCTCCTCAGGTGATTTGAGATAATACTGGCCACCTTCATACCGCATACGGTTTTCGTCAGACACTTTTTTCTGCGTCTGAATACAAAGTAGTATATCGTGTGGATCTGCATCATCTTCATAGGTATAATGGACATCATTAGTAACAACAAGCTTTATACCTGTTTCATTTGACATCCGAATCAAGCCCTGATTAACAGTCTTCTGCTCAGAAATTCCATGATCTTGAAGCTCCAGAAAGAAATTGTCCTCCCCGAAAATCTCCTGATAACCAAGGGCTGCCTTCTTAGCCTCCTCATAAAAGCCTCTTCTAATGTTTCCAGCCACCTCACCGCCTAGACATGCAGAAAGAGCAATTATTCCCTCACTGTGCTGACGTAGAACCTCTTTATCTATTCTTGGCTTATAATAAAAGCCCTCCAAAAACCCCTTGGATACAATCTTCATTAGATTTTGATAGCCTCTGTTATTCTCTGCCAGTAAAACCAGATGATGATAGCGCTCCTCCGAAGCTCCAGGCTCTCGGTCAAACCTAGAATTGGGGGCAACATAGACCTCGCAGCCTATGATAGGCTTTATATCCTCTGATAAGCAGGCCTTATAAAAATCAATAACCCCATACATAACCCCGTGGTCTGTAATAGCTAAGCTATCCATACCAAGCTCCTTGGCACGAACTACCAGTTCTCTTATTTTTCCTGAACCGTCAAGTAGGCTGTATTCAGTATGAAGATGTAAATGGGTAAAGTTCATTTGCTTCCCCTCCCTGTAGGTCAATAGAAAAACGCTCCTGTATTACCAGTCCCTAGACGGTCTCTCTGGGTCTATGATCTCCTCTAGATTAAATAAATCCTGCAAACGTTCAGGAAATTGTAGCATAGCCTGACCATCTAAGGGTCGTCTTGTCATTCTTACATAATCATCCTTAAGATGCATCCATGGCTTAGAATCAACACCGTGGAAATAATTAAATCCTGCTTCCTTAAGAAAATGATATTTATCACTACTGTAGTGTCCCATAGTTGTTTCAATATCTACACCATATGGGAAAATCAATATGTCGGTATCTCCAACTAAAGATCCTACTTCCTCTAGCCAACGCTCGGTGTCATTCTTGATAAACTGGAAGGACTTCTCTAGCATATTTCTGTGACCCCAGCTATGGGATGCAAACTCCCAGCCATTCTCCTTAAGAACTCTAGCCACTTCTTTGACAGTCTCTCTGTCTTGTTCATAGGTAGGTGACGTGGGATCATTGGTCCTATATCCTAAGGCCCCTTCATATCCCGTAAGTGCTAGAATTCCCTTGGCCCCCTTATAGGAGAAATCAGGATGCTCTTCTACGAAGGCATCTAGTATGGGGACTATATCAAAAGGACCTTGTACAACACTTCCATCATCTAAAACCATCTCACAGGTTGGCTTGCCATCTTCACCAATAACTATCCTTGAAGCAAACCCATCACCCTGCATATAATCATAGTAGTTGACATCATCCTGGGATAATACAAAGGGTTTTTTTCCTGGTGGTAGATATATCTCACCAGGTACAAACTTAGTCTTACCATTCTCATCAGTAACCTGCTTAGCAAGATCATGGACGCTAACCAGCACATATCCATCCTCATACATGCTCTGCATCATCTTCTCAAATTCATATATTGTGGTCATATACATATTATATCCCTTTGAATCATAGTCACCATCAAAGGCCTTGCTATTATCGGCAACCAATGAATGGAAGAAAATGTGGTTAAACTGCGTAACAGACGTATAAGAGCCTCCATATAGAACTAGGCTTTCTTTTTTAGCTTCTAAGTCTTTAATGGCATTGACAAGTGCAGGATAAACCTCATAGCCACCTTCCTTACCCTGGTAGCCCTTTATCATTTCTATTGCTCCATCATAATCATAGCTTAAGGTAAGCTTTTCTGCTTCTTCAATCAATTCTTCTCTTTCAGCAATTTCCTTTAAGATCCTTTCCTGCTCCTGAAGAGCCTCTAGTTCTTCAGGAGATAGATTCTCCTCTTCGTTATCCTTTTTGCCTCCATCGCTATTGTTATCTTCGGTATTATCATTTTCATCCTGAGTATTGTCAACTACTTTGCCAGGATCATTATTATTCTTTTTATTTCTTGAAATCATATAATATGAGCCTGCCAATATTATAAGCAGTAATAATTCTAATAAAAGTATGAGGCCAAGCCTTTTAGCTGATTTTCTTTTCCTTCTTCTTGATCCATTTCTTTGCGCCATGTTACACCTCTTTCTTACATTATTATTGCACCTATGTACAAACTTATCCACATTTCATAGCTGATTAAAGTAAACTTTCCTAGTACATAACAAGAAGCGCCCAAAGACATCTATGTTTGATCTCCTTGTGGCGACTTCCTAATCCCCTTATTGTTTACTGCTTAGATACTTTTCAATATTATCAATTGCCTCTTCTTCATCCTTACCTTCTGCAGTTACGAAAACCTTTTCACCGGACGCAAGACCTAAGCTCATCATGCCCATAATACTTTTTGCATTAATTTTCTTCTCTTCACTTTCCACATATATATTACTCTCATACTGACTGGCTACTTGAACAAGTAAAGCAACAGGTCTTGCTTCTAAGCCATTTGGAATGTTAATTACTATTTCTTTTCTTATCATTTATGTTTCCCTCCTTATGCTCCCGAAAATAATCAGCAATTGTACTTAATTTTCTTAATCTATGGTTTACACCGGATTTACCGATTGGCGGTAACAACATTGTTCCTAGCTCTTTAAGCGAAGCCTCTGGATGCTCAATCCTTAGCCTTGCAATTTCACGAAGACCCTCATTCACATTACCAAAGCCAACATTATCTCTAATATATATTATATCCTCAATATGCTTTGATGCCGCCTCAACAGTCTTGTTAATATTTGCCGCCTCACAGTTGACCTGCCTGTTCACTTGATTACGCATTTCCTTAAATATACGTACATTTTCAAGATCCATCAGTGAAACATGGGCCTCCATTACATTTAACAAGTCAACTATATGCGAGCCTTCCTTTATATACACTACTCTGTATTTTTTTCTCTGAATAATCTTTGCATCTATAGAAAAATCACAAATTAATTCTTTCAATCTCTCCGCTTTTTCTATATCATCAGTAACAAATTCTAGATGATATGCTTTCTTCGGATTACTCATAGAGCCGCTCATTAGAAATGCACCCCGTATAAATGCCCTCTTACAGCAGCTTTTTTGAACCACTATCTGACTTGGATTACCTAATCTGCCTTCATTTACATTACAAACGCTTTGCTTGGTTGCTTGTAAAACCTTAAGTGCCATATCCTGATTCTTTACAATTAGTGTGTATGTTTGATTGTCTTTAATACCTTGATTTCGCTTAATAGAAACATCAATATTCATATTAAATGTTTTTTTCATTAATGTAAAGTACTTTCTTGCTACCATAGGATTTTCTGTCTGAAGCTTTAAAAATATATGGCTTCCGTTATCTATTAGCTGACCACCATATGCCAAAATAGCCGCAAGTTCTGCCAGCCTACAATGTCGAGCCTCATTATATTGTAATGAAAGCTCTTCTTTTACCTTTTTTGAAAATGACATTTTACATCAGCACCTTCGTTTATTAACTATTTCTTCCCTATATCTCTATGCTCAGTCTTTATTCCATAGCCTAAACCAGCCATCCTCTCGGCAATCTCATTAGTAAGTGTTACCGACCGATGCTTGCCTCCTGTACAGCCAATACTGATAACAAGCTGATTCTTTCCCTCTGAAATATAATGAGGTATAAGAAATGTAAGCATATCCTCTAACTTATTTAGAAATTCCATGGAAGCTTCTGAATCCATTACAAATTCTCTTACTTCTTTATCCATTCCTGTCATATTCTTAAGCTCAGATATATAATAGGGATTACGCAAGAAACGAACATCAAAAACCAAGTCCGAATCTGCGGGTATACCATACTTGAATCCAAAGGAAAGAAACATTACCATAAAATTATTAAAATTCTTATCCTCTACATAAATTCCATCAATCTGAGTCTTTAGCTCACGAATAAGTAAGTGGCTAGTATCTATAATGACATCCGCTTTCTTGCGAAGAAAATCCAGCTTCCCCCGTTCTAGCTCTATTCCCTTATCCACTCTTCCAGATTGGGATAGTGGGTGAAGCCTTCTTGTCTCCTTATAACGTTTGACAAGAACCTCAGGAGAACAGTCTAAAAAGAGTATTTCATAGGGATGTCCCATGTTTTTTAAATCCCTAAGAACTACATCCAATTCTTCTAAGGATTGTCCACTCCTGATATCTAAACCTAATGCAACCTTTTCATTATTTCCCTGCATTATTAATTTTACAAACTTTTTAACAAGCTTTATGGGGAGGTTATCCACACAGAAAAATCCGATATCCTCCATCATTTTTAAGACAGAGCTCTTTCCTGCCCCCGACATACCGGTTACTATAACAAATCTCATCTAAAACCCGGCCTTTCTTTATTCACTATCAAAGGTTCCTAGGAATTTTACCTCAGGCTCTAGTACTACTCCAAACTTATTATCTACTATCCTTATGACCTCATTAATTAAGGCCATAAAGTCCTTAGCTGTGGCATTTTCCTTATTTATTAAAAATCCGCAATGCTTATCTGATACTGCAGCACCGCCTATTTGGTATCCTTTTAAACCAGCATCACTAATAAGCTTACCTGCAAAATGTCCTTGGGGTCGCTTAAAAGTGCTACCCGCACTATACTTATCTAAGGGCTGCTTTTCCTGTCTTTGGGAATTTAGTTCATAAATTTTGTCTAAAATCTGCTGCCTATTACCCTTATCTAATTTTAAAGTTGCCTCCAATAAACATAAATCCTTCTTCTGTAATATGCTGCTTCTATATCCTAGTTCTAGTTCCTCCTTATCTAAGCTATAGATCTCTCCCTCTCTATCTATAAGAGTAGCTGATTGAATAATCTGCTTGATTTCACCACCATAAGCTCCGGCGTTCATAGTTACAGCCCCGCCCAGTGTGCCTGGAATACCAGCCCCGAACTCAAAACCAGTTAGCTCATGTCTGGCTATAACAGAGGATAGCTTTGACATAAGCACCCCTGCCTGAGCAACAACTATACCTTCATCTAATACAGTAATAGCTGAAAACTCACTGGATAGCTTAATAACTAAGCCCCGATAACCGGAATCAGATACCAGAAGATTACTTCCGTTTCCCATAATGTAGAAAGGCATATTATATCTCTTGCATAACAAAACCACTTGCTTAATCTCTTCTATGGATGATGGCAATACCATATAATCAGCTTCACCACCTATACGAAGAGTTGTATGTCTCGACATGGGCTCCTTATGCTTTATGTGCTCAGCAGTAAATATACTGTTTAATTCCTCTAAGAATAAACTTATGTCCTTCAATAATATACCTCCATACTATAATACAATACTATTTAACCTTATTCAACTCTCTGAAATTTGATGATTCGATGTCAATATTAATCTTGCACATCCATAAATCCCTGCATCATTTCCAAGGGAGGCTATCAAAAATTCTCTGTCCCTTAATGCTTTCATAACATTTGGCTTATAGTGCTTACTTATATGGCTGGTCAAAATATCTCCAGCCTTTGAAACACCTCCACCTATAACAAATGCCTCAGGGTCTACTACCTGCGCTACCCCTGCCAGGGCAATTCCTAGATATCTACAGGCCTCATCAACTATCTCCAGGGCCAGCTCATCCCCCTTCTTGGCATAATCAAACACCAGCTTAGAAGTGATATCCTCTTCCTGAGATAATAAGGAGCCTTTTGAATCTCTTTTCAGGGCTTGCTTGGCAAGTCTGACAATACCTGTCGCCGAAGCATATTGCTCTAGGCAGCCACGTTTTCCACAGCCACAGGATTCCTCCTCATTAAAATTCACAGGAAAATGACCTATTTCTCCTCCTGCTCCACCGCTTCCTGCAACTATCTTTCCATTATGAATAACACCGCCACCGACTCCTGTTCCAAGGGTAACCAGCACCATGTTCTCATATCCCTTGCCCTTACCCTTCCATTGTTCGCCTAGGGCAGCTACATTTGCATCATTGGCGGCTTTAACCTTATATCCGGTCATAGCAGACATTTCTTCCTCTAGATTAAAATAACCAAGACCTAGATTGGCTAGTTCTAAGACATCTCCGTTATCCTTAACAGGTCCCGGTATACCCACACCAACACCAAGTATCTCTTCCTTAGTAAGACCCTTTTCTTTAGATTTTTCTAACAAAAAATCTGCTGCATCCTTAAGGACATCCTTACCATTGTCTGTCTTTCTTGTGGCAATAACCCACTTATCTAGCATATTACCTTCCACATCAAAGAGTCCAACCTTTATGCCCGTGCCACCAATGTCTACACCATAACAATATCTTTTCATAACCTACCTCATTTTCCCCTTTTCTCTTACAAGAGCCCTAGATAAAATCTAAAGGCTCTACTTATGATAATATATCTTTAATTATTTTGAACCTTTTCTAATCTTATTGGTAACCCTTTTATATAACTCTTGGGCTGCATTATAGCCCATCTTTTTTTGCCTATGGTTTACAGCCGCTGATTCACAGATAATAGCCAGATTTCTACCCGGGCGAATAGGTATAGAATGACATACAACTTGATTACCCAAATACTCTATATATTGCTCATCCAGCCCAAATCTATCATAATCCTTATCTCTGCTCCATTCCTCCAGCTTAATTACTAGGTCAATAGCCTGTGTATTCTTGACACTTTCTACACCAAACAGTGTCTTGACATCTATTATACCAATACCGCGAAGCTCGATAAAATGTCTAGTAATATCAGGAGATGTGCCTATGAGAGTCTCATCACTAACTTTTTTTATTTCAACAACATCATCAGCTACAAGGCGGTGACCTCTCTTGATAAGCTCAAGAGCAGCCTCACTTTTACCTATTCCACTTTCCCCCGTAATTAGTATTCCTTCACCGTATACATCAACTAATACCCCATGAATAGATATTCTTGGTGCCAGCTCTACATTCATCCACCTAATTACCTCAGCCATAAAGGATGATGTGGTTTTAGAGGACCTTAAAATGGGAACCTCCTTTTCAGTAGCAATCTTAATCAGAGTTTCACTAACTGGCAGATCCCTACAAAAAACTACACAGGGAACCTTATAGTCCATAAGCTTGCTCATTATTTCAATTCGTCTTTCCGAACTTAAATTCTGCATATAGGCATTCTCTACATATCCTATAACCTGAACCCTTTCAGAATCAAAATGATCAAAAAACCCTGCTAGTTGTAGAGCAGGCCTGTTAACATCAGGCTGAGAAATCTTGATCTTCTTGATATCAATGTCCGGTGTGCAATTTTCCAAATTCATCTTTTCAATAAGCTTTACCAAATCAACTGTATACACTCAATAACCCTCACTTTCCAATTAAGATAAAAGACTTAATAGCAATAATATGACATATTCTTCTCTTAGCAAATATTCTAACACATCTTCTTGTTCAAAGTAAATCCTAATCGGTCTTGGCCTCATGAAAGAAATTATATACCTCAGTGGCCGACGCTTTATTCATGGAAGGAACCTTAAGTAACTCCTCAATAGTTGCTTCCTTAATTGCCTCTAAGGACTGAAAATACTTCATTAGCGCTCTCCTTCTGGCTGGTCCAATTCCTTTGATATCATCTAAAATTGAGCGGACCTGGCTCTTCTTTCGCAAACTTCTATGATATTCTATAGCAAAACGATGGGTCTCATCCTGTATTCTTGTTATAAGCTTAAATAGCTCACTACTTGTATTAATAGGGAGCTCTTTATTACGGTAATACAAGCCTCTTGTACGATGTTTATCGTCCTTAACCATACCGCATACAGGAATATCTAGTTTTAGCTCCTCCAAAACCTGCAAAGCAATATTGACCTGCCCCTTACCACCATCCATTAATATCAGGTCAGGAAATTTAGTAAAGCTCCCTAAAGCTTCATCAAGCTTCTTTTCCCTCATTTCCTCAAGCTCACGGATTCCATGGGTGAATCTTCTTAAGAGCATCTCATGCATGGCCCCATAATCGTCAGGGCCACTAATGGTCTTTATCTTGAATTTCCTATAATCTGATTTTTTAGCCTTACCTTGTTCGAAAACAACCATAGAACCAACAGTCTCAAAGCCAGCTGTATTTGATATATCAAAAGATTCTATCCTTGATATAAGCGGTAAATCAAGATAATCGGCCAGCTCCTTAAGAGCCCCGGTTGTTCTTGCTTCTTCCCTCTTTAGCTTTTCAGCATCCTTATTAAGAATAAGGACAGCATTTTTCTTGGCAAGCTCCACCAGTTTTTCCTTCTTGCCCTTCTTGGGCACATGGACATAGACCTTCTGTCCTCTTTTACTGCTTAGCCAGCTGCTAATTACCTCTTCATCCTCTAACTCAGTCTCTAGGAATATTTCCTTGGGAATATAGGGGGTTCCTGCATAAAACTGCTTTATAAAGGTAGTAATAACCCAGCTGTCAGTCTCATCCTCTACACCAGTAAGATAGAAATGGTCTCTTCCAATGAGCTTTCCCCCTCTAATAAAGAAGGTCTGCACAACGGCCTCATCCTTATTCCTAGCAAAGGCTATAATATCTCTGTCCGCTTGATCTGTATGAGTAATTTTCTGTTTATTCATGATCTGCCTTACGCTGGCGAGCAAGTCCCTATTGCTAGCAGC
>JAAYPG010000039.1 GCA_012519905.1 Clostridiales bacterium
AATGACATTGTCTATGTTACAGAATATGATAACAATAATGGTTTGCCATACTATAACCATGGTACGATTTATCCAGGAGTATATAACCCTATCTACAATTCGAAAGGACATAATGAGCTTCGTCAAATAGTAACAGATAAAGCAAGATTAGAAGAAAAGATAGAACATTATTTTAGTAGTAAGAATATTGTACAAAGGACAGAGGCACTAACTTATAGATATTATATACCTATGCCATATATGTCTCAAGTTCAGGCTATAGATGAGCAGCAAGTTCACAGCATCTTCTGGACTGTTGTAGGACGTAATATTAATCTGTGGGAAAGAATTAATTCTAGCTTACCTTTTGTCTGGCTATCTTGCTTTATTGCATTTCTAGTGGCTGGAATAGTAATTTCTAGACAAACCTATAAAACCTACAGGAAGCAGGAGGAGATTGAAAGACAGCGGAAGGAAATGACAGATGCTCTTGCTCATGATTTAAAAACTCCTTTAAGCATAATATCAGGCTATGCCCAAAACCTGCTAGAGAATATTCATACTGAGAAAAGGGAGCATTATGCTACACATATTAATTCAAATGTCAACAGAATGGATCAGATCATAAGTAAAATGCTAGAGATGTCAAAGATAGAATCTGATTATTTTGAGCTTAAGTTGGAAGAAGCGTCTCTTCGTGAGATATGTACTGGTATTATTAATCGCTATATGCTGATCTGCCATGAGAAATTTATAACAGTATCACTGGAAGGAGATGCCATCATAAGTGTAGATAGCTCTTTAATAGAGAGAGTTATAGATAATTTTCTAATAAATGCCATAGATAATATGCAGGAGGGTGGCGTAATCCGTATAAGTATATCGGATGATATCTTTGAAATATATAATAGTGGTAGTCACATACCAGAAGATAAAATAAAGGATATATGGTATCCATATAAGAAGAGTGATGCACAACGAAGCAATACTAAGGGTACAGGCTTAGGACTGGCGATTTCACGTACAATCCTTGAACTACACAAGTTTTCATATGGTGCAAAGAATAATGGGGATGGGGTGATATTCTGGTTCAAATATCATTAATTGTATAGATCGAGTAAACCACCGGCAAAGCCGGTGGTGTTGATTATATCTTTTTTATCTTTTTTCACCCATAAAGCAAAGACCGATTGCTCCTGGTCCCGAATGGGATCCTATGCTTGGACTAACGTAGTTAATTACTATCTGTTTGTGAGGTAGAGCCTCCTTTACAAGCTTAGCCAAGTAATTAGCATCTTCAAAAGCATCGCCATGGGCTATGCATACGATATCATGCTCATCCTTATATTTTCCCATGCTCTCTATCATATCATTACAGATAATTGAAAGAGATTTCTTGCGGCCTCTTGCCGTAATAAGTGGAACAAGCTTGCCATCCTCATTTACATAGAGGACTGGTTTTATACCCATCATAGATCCTATAAATGCAGAAGTCTTAGAGATTCTTCCGCCTCTTTGAAGATGATTCAAATCGTCTACAGTAAATCTAACACAGAATTCCATCTTATGCTCTTCCAGCCAAGTAGAAATCTCATCTAGGGTCTTACCCTCTTCCTTCATCTGTACAGCCTTCATAACAAACAATCCCTCACCAAGAGATGCGCTCAATGTATCTATTACAATTATTTTAGCATGGGGATTCTCATCGCAAAGCTCTCTGGCACCAGCCATTACATTATTACAACCCCCGCTCAGAGCAGAGGAGAAGCTAATATGTAGTATATCAAGACCTTGGTCAATGTAATTCTGGAATGTTTCCCTTATGACCTCAGGATTGCTAGCCATGGTAGTCGGCATATGGCCGGCTCTCATCTTGTCATAGAATTCCTTAGGTGTGAGATTTACTTCATCACCGTAGGTTATTCCTTCTAAATCATAATAATGAGGAATGATGCCTATATGCTTCTCTTTTATGTATTCATCAGGTAGATCAGAATTTGAATCAGCGGTAATAACAAAATCTCTCATCTTTATAACCATACCTTTCTCCCAGCAGTGTGAAAGATTTGTCCTTCACATCAGCTCCTAAAATTTGTATACAACATTATTCTACTAAAGAAATCAGATATAGGCAATAGAATATTTATAATTTGTTTAGGAGATGTTTATAAATAATTTATTATTGTAATATCGGTACCAGGTACTGACTTCTGTACCTGGTACCGTTTGATGATACCGTACTACTGACTTCTGTACCTGGTACCGTTTTTATGACATTCTATTCACCTAGTATACTTCTTTTCATAATAAGATAATATTTTGTATAAACCGGTTGCAACAATACATAGGATAACTATGCTCATTATGACCCAATCTAAACGAAATACCTGACTACCGTAAATAATCAGGTAGCCTAGACCTGCCTTTGCAGCCAGGAATTCACCAATGATAACTCCTACAAGAGACAGGCCGATGTTAACCTTCATAAGGCTAATCATTGATGGGATGTTAGAGGGAAGGACTACCTTTAGAAGTACATCCTTTTTCTTACCTCCTAGTGTGTAGATTAGTTTTATTTTATCTTCCTCAACTGCTTTAAAATCAGAGTATAGTGTAATGATGGACCCGAATAATGCAACAGATACTGCGGCTACTATGATAGTTTTCATATTGGCACCAAGCCAGACTATAAACACCGGGGCAAGAGCTGATTTTGGAAGACTGTTAAGCACAATCAGATATGGCTCCATAACCTTTGATATGCTTTCATTCCACCAAAGTATAACTGCTACTAATAGGCCGATTACATTAACTAAAGCAAAGCTTGCAAGAGTTTCCAATAATGTAATCCCAATATGGTAAAGCAATTGACCGTCGATTGTCATAGTTGCTATGGTTTTTATAACCCGTGAGGGACTGGAGAATATAAAAGGGTCCACAATTCCTATATGCGTACTGATTTCCCAGAAGGCAATAAATCCGATTAAAATTATGATTTGATAAAATCGAATTCTACGTGTCCGAAGCATATGTTTTCTAACATAGGCTTTCTGAGCAGCTGAAATGTTTAAGCTTTCGCTTGAAACCTTTCTATTCTTCCTGCTCATTATGATTTAACTCCTTCCATATTAAATTAAAGTATTCCTTGAACTCGGGTGCGCTTCTGGCTTCAAATGGAGTTCTATCTGGTATAGAAAGCTTTATGTCAAAAATTCGCTTTACTGTTCCGGGCCGGTTAGATAATACTATGACTCGATCAGACATACTGATGGCCTCCGAGATATCATGAGTGATAAGAATAGCTGTTTTTTTCTCTTTACGAATGATGCTCCATATATCATCTGCTACCTCAAGTCTAGTCTGGTAATCCAAAGCTGAAAACGGCTCATCTAAAAGTAAAATATCCGGTTCCAACAAAAGGGTACGTATGAGGGCAGCCCTTTGGCGCATTCCACCGGATAATTCTGAAGGGTATGAATCCTTAAATGTAATCAGCCCATAGGTATTTAACAGGTCATTAATATGAATGTAGCTGTTATCGGAAAGTTTATGCTGGATCTCCATACCGAGAGTTACATTTTTAAGGGTGCTTCTCCAGTCTAGCAAGTGATCCTTTTGAAGCATATAACCAATGTTCTTACCGGAGGATTTAATATCCTTACCGTTAATATATATGGAACCGCTACTTGGGGTAAGCAAGCCAGCGATTAGAGAAAGCAGAGTGGATTTACCGCAGCCACTTGGTCCAACGATGCCTAAGAATTCCCCGTCCTTAACATTAAAGGATACATCCATTAAGGCGGCTATCTCCCCATCGAGGCTATGGTAGGTATAACTAATATGATCTATACGCAATAATTCGCTCATATAGTGCCTCCCTTTTTGCTTATATTGTATTATATGAAACCACAAATGATAAGTTACATAGCAATAGGTGATGTTATTACTCAAAAAGTATTTGGGTAATAGGAATATTTGCTTCATTCTTATATTGTTTAAAAGCCATGGAGTTGTTGACTTTATAATATGCTAATAATATAATAAATTTAGCCAAAAAAAGATAAGAATGTATAATAAAGGTAGAAGCGTGGATAATGCTAGAGTTATAATAGATATTTGAAGTAATAGCATATTAATAGAATGGAGGGAAATATAATGGATTTGAAAACACCTCTTTATGACTGTCATATAGATTCCCATGGAAAAATGGTACCATTTGCTGGGTATCTGCTTCCAGTACAGTATAAAAGCGGAGTCATTACAGAGCATATGGCTGTCAGAAGCAAGGCAGGACTGTTTGATGTATCCCACATGGGCGAGGTTATTATTAAGGGAAAGGATGCTCTTGATAACGTACAAATGCTGGTAACCAATGATTGCAGTCGCATGTCAGATGGCCAGGTTAGGTATAGCCCTATGTGCAATGAGGAGGGTGGGGTAGTCGATGATGTCCTGATCTATAGAATCAGCGAAGATGAATATCTAATCGTAGTAAATGCATCCAATCGCCATAAGGATGTGGAATGGATGAGGTCACATATATTTGGGGAAGTAGAACTATCAGATATTTCTGATGATATGGCACTCATTGCCCTTCAGGGCCCACTGTCTGAAGAAATTCTGACCAAGATCTCTGATGCTTCACAGCTACCTACAAAATATTATACCTTTAAAGAAAATGTAAATGTATCGGGTATAAGCTGCATGGTGTCCAAAACGGGCTATACTGGAGAAGGGGGCTATGAGCTTTGCTGTAGAAATGAGGATGCAGTTAGGCTGTGGGAGCTATTACTTGTTGCGGGTGCCGAAGATGGATTAATTCCCTGTGGCCTTGGGGCAAGAGATACGCTTCGTTTAGAAGCAGGAATGCCTCTTTATGGTCATGAGATGGACGATAATATTTCTCCAATTGAGGCGGGATTGGGATTTGCTGTTAAGCTTAATAAGGAGAATTTTATCGGTAAGCAGGGTATTATAGATAGAGGAACACCAACAAAAACCCGTGTAGGATTAAGAATTACAGGAAGAGGTATAGCTAGAGAGAATTGTCCGGTCTTTATTGGAGACCAGGAGATTGGAAGAACAACTTCGGGTACCCATTCACCCTATCTTGGTTATCCTATTGCTATGGCTTTAATAGATGTGGATAAGAGCGCTATAGGAACAGAACTTTTAGTTGATGTAAGAGGAAGAAAAATTACAGCTGAGATTGTTGAGCTACCATTTTATAAGAGATAGTTATTGATAATTTAAATGATATTTGAAATCCTTATGCTAAGATTTTAGGAATATAAATGTTTTGAAACCCTTATGCTGTAAATTATAAGCATATTTATATTTAGTACTGCCAATACAAGAAAATACCAGGAGGTAATATTATGAGTAAGATTTTTTATGCAAAATCCCATGAATGGGTAGAGTTTTTAGATGATACGACAGCCAGAGTAGGTATTTCAGATTATGCTCAGAGTGAGCTAGGCGATTTGGTATTTGTTAGCCTTCCTGAGGAGGGAGATGAGGTTGCAGTAGGAGAATCATTTGCCGATGTGGAATCTGTTAAGGCTGTTTCAAATGTATATAGTCCAGTGTCGGGAACTGTCAAGGCTGTTAATGAGAACCTTCTTGATCAGCCTGAGTTAGTCAATTCCGATGCCATGGATGCTTGGTTTATTGAGGTTGAGAATATTAGTGATAAGGCTGATCTTTTAACTGAGGAGGAATATAAGAAGCTTATTGAGGAGTAGACAGTTATTTATTTTGATATAGAAAGGGATAGACTTCTTGGCTACATAATTCGTTATTAAGTAGCCTTGAGTGCTTTCCAGAATAGGAGGACATATATGGGTACTTATGTTCCAAACACTAAAGATGAACAGCTTAGGATGCTTAAAGAAATTGGGCTTGACTCCATGGACCAGTTATTTGAAGCTATACCTAAGGAAGTAAAGCTGGGCAGTCCCCTAGATATTCCCAAGGGAATGTCAGAGATGGAAGTGTCTAGCAAAATGAAGAAAATAGCAGGCAAGAATAAGGTTTACGAAACTATATTTAGGGGATGTGGGGCTTACCGCCATTACATTCCTGCTATTGTTAAACAGGTTACATCTAAGGAAGAATTCATGACAGCCTATACTCCATATCAGGCGGAGATAAGTCAGGGAATTCTTCAATCTATATTCGAATACCAAACTATGATATGTGAGCTTACAGGAATGCAGGTTTCAAATGCATCCGTATATGATGGTGCCAGTGCAGCAGCAGAGGCCGTGATCATGAGTAAGGAGAGGAAGAGGAAAAAGGCCCTTGTTTCTGCTTCTGTAAATCCTATGATTATTGAAACCATAACTACCTACATCAGTGGAACGGATATGGAACTAGAGCTAATTCCTGTTAAGGATGGATTAACAGATTTAGAGAGCTTGAAGAATAAGCTAGATGTTAATACATCCTGCGTTCTTATTCAGCAACCAAACTATTATGGATTACTAGAGGATGGGGATGCTATTGGCAGTATCCTTGCTGATACTGATATTAAGTATATTATGAGCTGCAATCCTATTTCCTTGGGAGTATTAAAGACACCGGCTGAATACGGTGCAGATATAGCTGTAGGTGAGGGCCAACCTCTTGGCTTGGGCTTGTCCTTTGGAGGGCCATATCTTGGATTTATGGCGACCACTGAAAAGCTAATGAGGAGACTCCCTGGAAGGATTGTAGGAGAAACAAAGGATTCACAAGGAAGAAGAGCATATGTACTTACCCTTCAGGCCAGAGAGCAGCATATTCGCCGTGAGAAGGCTTCCAGTAACATTTGCTCCAACCAGGCCCTTTGTGCAATGACAGCCGCGGTCTATCTAGCTGCTATGGGAAGGGAAGGAATAAGGCAAGCTGCAACCCTATCCATGTCAAAGGCCCACTATCTGGCTGAGCGCTTGTGTGAGATAGACGGCTATGATTTGGTATATGAAGGAGAATTTTTCAATGAGTTTGTAACAACAGTAAATGCTGATGTAGATGTGGTATTAAAGGCTCTTTCAAAGCATGGAATTCTCGGAGGATATCCATTGGAGGGCAGTGATAGAAGACAGCTTCTATGGTGTGCGACTGAACTTAATACCAAGGAAGAAATAGACAGTATGATTCAGATTCTAAATGGGGTTTCGGGTTAAAATCATAGCTTATCAATGGACGAATAAACTCGCCTTACATCTATGTGCGTAAGCACAGTAAACTGTTCTTTAAATGGAGGTTTATATGAAATTAATATTTGAGAAAGGTAATAAGAATCGTGGTCTGGATTTAATGCCTGAATGTGATGTGCCTATTAGACAGGTAGCTACTGGGTATGAAAGAAAGAAGGAGCTTAATCTTCCCCATTTATCTGAAACTGAAATAAGCAGGCACTATACCAAGCTGGCAAAACGAACATTTGGCGTTAATAATGGATTTTATCCTCTTGGCTCCTGTACTATGAAATATAATCCTAAGATAAATAATGAGATGGCAGGACTTCCAGGATTTTCTGATGTCCATCCTTTGCAGCCTATAGATACTGTTCAGGGCTGTCTTGAGGTATATAGGTTGGCTGAGAAATATCTTACTAAAATTACTGGGATGGATGCCATAGATTTTCAGCCTGCAGCAGGAGCTCATGGTGAATTTACAGGGTTAAAGCTAATCTGGGCCTATCATCAAGATAGAAATGATAGTAGACGGGATAAGATAATTGTTCCAGATTCTGCCCATGGAACCAATCCTGCCAGCGCGTCCATGGCAGGCTTCACTGTAATTAACGTACCCTCTACAGAGGATGGATTTGTAGACGTAAAAGCCCTTAGGGAGGTAGTGGGAGATGATACTGCAGGCTTTATGCTTACCAATCCTAATACCATTGGCCTCTTTGAGGAGCATATACTAGAGATAACAAGTATAATACATGAGGCCGGTGGCTTGAATTACTATGATGGGGCCAACCTTAATGCTATTATGGGTGTGGCAAGGCCTGGTGATATGGGATTTGATGTAGTTCATCTGAATCTTCACAAGACATTTTCAACCCCTCATGGAGGAGGAGGGCCCGGTAGCGGTCCTGTAGGCTGTAAGGATATATTGGTAAAATATCTTCCGTCAGCAAGAATTATTGATATAGATGGAAGGCTCAGCTTTGAGGATAAGAATGAGAAAAGCATAGGCCGTGTTAAGGACTTTTATGGTAATTTCCTGGTTGTGGTTCGGGCTCTTACTTATATGATGACCTTGGGAAGTGAGGGGCTAAAAGATGCCTCTGAAAATGCTGTCCTAAATGCCAACTATATGTTGCATAAGCTTAAGGATACATTTGAGGTACCCTTTGGTAATGGACGCTGCATGCATGAGTTTGTTATATCTCTTGAGGGCCTGAAGAAAGAGAAGTCAGTGTCTGCACTGGATTTTGCCAAGGCATTATTGGATCGTGGTATGCATCCACCTACAATGTATTTTCCTTTAATAGTACATGAGGCATTGATGGTGGAGCCTACTGAGACTGAAACAAAGGAAACCTTAGATGAAGCGATTGAGTTATTTAAGGACCTTTATAATAAAGCCTGCAATGACCCTGATGCCATGCATAACAGCCCTACTTCTACTCCTATAGGGCGCCCAGATGAGGTAATGGCAGCGCGAAATCCGATATTACGTTATAAATTTTAAGAAGTGTACCCGGTACGGTACCTGGTACCGTACCGGGTACCAATATATAGAAAGAGTGATTAATATAAATCTAAAATATTTTATAACAGATGAGACTGATCCTTATAAGAATTTGGCCTTAGAGGAATATTTGCTACTTAATGTAGAAAATGATGTATGCATACTCTATCTATGGCAAAATGAGAACACAGTAGTTATTGGAAGGAATCAGAATCCTTGGAAGGAATGTAAGGTTAAGGAATTAGAAGAATCCGGAGGAAGGCTTGTCAGGAGACTGTCAGGCGGAGGAGCAGTATACCATGATATGGGTAATCTTAATTTTACCTTTCTTGTGACTAAGGAGCATTACAATGTGGACAAGCAGCTGGAGGTTATTATTAAGGCTGTAAATAACCTGGGTATACCTGCCATGAAATCAGGGCGAAATGATATCACAGTGGAGGGCAGAAAGTTCTCAGGTAATGCATTTTATTCTATAGGTGATAAATGCTATCACCATGGGACAATACTTGTTGATGTAGACATGCCCAGCCTATCAAAGTACCTAAATGTATCAAAAGCTAAGCTTAAGTCAAAGGGAGTGGATTCGGTAAAATCTAGAGTGGCTAATCTTAATGAATTTGCTCCAAATCTTACTATAGATATACTAAAGGATGAACTTATTAAGGCCTTTGGCACAGTCTATGGATCAAAGCCTAGGGCTATTGATAAACTGCAGCTACCGGAGGATGAGCTAATGCTGGGAGAAAATAAGTTTTCCTCCTGGGATTGGAAGTATGGTAGGAAGATAGAGTTTAGTGATAGCTTTGAAAGAAGGTTCAGCTGGGGAGATATTGAACTACAGCTGGTTGTCGAGGGTGGTATTATTAAGAATTGTCAGGCCTATTCAGATGCTCTTGATACAGAGTTTTTCGAGATGATACCAGAGGCCCTTAATGGATGTACATTTTATTCTAAAGATATGGAAGTGGCCTTGAAGGAGACTATGAAAATGAATGAGCCAGGGGATATTAGGAGGCAGATACTGGATGATATATTAGTACTTATTCGGGAGGAAATCTGACTATAGTACTTACTAACTGTCTACTTATTTATATATAAGGTTAGGCTGTAAGTGTCTTATCCAGGTGATAAGTTAGGAGGAAGTTATATAATGGA
>JAAYPG010000040.1 GCA_012519905.1 Clostridiales bacterium
CAAGCAAGATGAGGATGATACGGAGTACAAGGCTCATATTTTAGAGAATTACAATGACCATATATTACAAGCGATTGATATGTTCCCAGACTTCCGAATGAGACTAAAATTAGATAAGAAAACAGGCAAAGTGATGTACGGAGCGGACATTCAATCTGTTTTTGATATTTGTTGGTACACCTTTTCCAGAATGGTAGCTGATGTTGCACCGCCAGTTGATGATGACCTTAGATATTTTGAATCGCAAGCCTCAATACTTTCCTGCCTTGCCTACGGGAAATACTTTGTACGACATTCGAGCCGACAACTATATTGCGATAGTTGGGATTGCCAAGCCGAGCGAAACAGGAAGAACAGACGAGCCAGCTATGCTCGGAAGAAGGTGGCTGTAATAGAAAATAAAGAATAAAAATAGACCTCGCTACCTACCCGGTGTGGGTACAGTAACGAGGCTTATTGTTAGTGATGGCTTATTAGGGCTTCTCTTTGATATAAGCTATATCATCCTCGGATAGCACTGTGATTAATTTTAAGTAGGTGAAGTACTCCTGCGATTGCTCTAAAAGCGGAAAATAAAAAGCGAAAATCAAATATTTTTAAACTTACTCATCCATATATTGTTAAAAACCACTTATTCGTGATACAATTTTTATATTAGTTTACTGACGGAGGTTGAAACTATGGCTGTAAGATAGATGATATTTTAGAATTTGTACCAGATGGGATGCATGATGGAGATAATAACTAATGGTAAATTATTTTATCTATGAAAAAGTATGGTTGATAAAAATAATGATGACAATGCATAAATATGAAGAGGATTACAAATGCGAGGAGGAGTAAATGCATGCCAGTAATTAAAGGGTTAGAATGGACATTCAACACACAGGCTCATAATTATGAAAAAATGCGTCCAGGATATGTTAATGAGTTATACAAAGATATTTTTAACTACATTCCAATTGATAAATCTAGTAATGTTATAGAAGTTGGAATTGGAGGCGGGCAAGCAACATTGCCGATATTAGAAACAGGATGCAAGTTAACTGCTGTTGAATATGGTGCAAATTTAGCTGAACTATGCCGTAACAAATTCAACGAATATCCTGATTTTTGTGTTATCACAGCAAAATTCGAGGATTTTGAATATGATGATAATGCGTGTGATTTAATCTATTCTGCATCAGCATTTCACTGGATACCAGAAGAAGTCGGATACACAAAAGTTTTTAATCTGTTAAGAAAGGGCGGTGTTTTTGCTAGATTTGCCAATCACCCATACAAGGATAAAGGTAGAGAAGAACTACATAATGCGTTCCAGAAGATATATTCTGTATATATGCCCGGATCTCTTGCACCTAACGAGTACAGCGAAGAGGATGCAAAAAAAAGAGCAGATATTGCACGGAAATATGGTTTTGTTGATATAAGCCATAAATTATACCATAGGACAAGATCCTTTACAGCAAAAGAATACACATTACTTCTTGGCACTTATTCTGACCATATTGCTATTGAAGAAAACACAAGGAAAAAATTCTTTTCAGAAATTGAAAAGGCTATTGATAATTTAGGTGGCCTAATAACCATATACGATACTATTGATTTACAGCTTTGCAGAAAACCAGTTTAGGAGTGATGATATGTTTGTTGGTGCAATATTAAAAGAGACTATTACAGATGTTTACTTTTTGATTGTCTTACAATTGAGAAAGTTGAAGTTTGGAAAACAAATGACAATGAAATCAAATATTGGACAATGGTATTTTTCAAATCCAAGACATTAGACTTGCCGCAACGTCTCTCAGAAGTGATAATTGACGGATGGTTTGCTGATATGAAACAAGACAATATAAAATACATTATATTCAAAAATTGTGTATATCAGTATACCATTGGCAATATTCCAGAGAAAGACAGAGTATTATGTGAAATGAGAAAACGAGGGATACCCGATGAGCAATTTAATTGGGAAGAATAACTTTGCTAATGCTTAGGAATAGAAAATCGTGATTCTATCGGTCATGGAAACAAGTCCTTAAGGGTAAATCTTACTAAAAACTATGGGGGTGATGGAATGATAGGACTAAAACGAGGTCAGGTTGAGCTGTGTGACCATCAAAACGAATGGAAAGAAAACGCAACAGTAACCATTAATTAATTATGGGAGATATTTAATGGTATTGCGATTGATATCCAACATATAGGGAGTACGGCGATACACGG
>JAAYPG010000041.1 GCA_012519905.1 Clostridiales bacterium
AGGAGGATAAACATGAGTGATAATAAACCCAAGGTAGCATTTATATGTGTCCATAATTCCTGTAGATCTCAAATTGCAGAAGCTCTTGGTAAACATTTTGCAGCTGATGTATTTGAAAGTTATTCTGCAGGTACAGAAGTAAAAGCTCAGATTAATCAGGATGCAGTGAGGCTGATGAAAGAGCTATATGGTATAGACATGGAGATAACACAACATTCAAAGTTGCTTGATAAAATTCCATCAGTAGATATTGTTATAACAATGGGTTGCAATGTAAACTGCCCTAGCCTTCCGTGTAAACATAGGGAGGACTGGGGGTTGGACGATCCTACAGGTAAGGATGATGATGAATTTAAGAAGGTAATATCGACAATAGAAAGAAAAATAATAGAGTTGAAAGATATGCTATCAAATTAAATATAAGTTGAAGAGGAGAATAAGAATGGAATTTATATATTCAATGCCCACAAAAATATATTTTGCCCAAGATGCTATTCTAAAAAACAAGGATGTATTTAATACAATAGGCAGTAAGGCTTTAATTGTTACAGGAAGAAGTTCTGCAAAAATAAATGGCTCATATGATGACATTCGTAAAGCCCTAACTGATACTGGAGTAAACTATATACTTTTTGATCAGGTGGAGGAAAATCCATCTCTAGAAACCATAGAAAAAGGAAGCAAGATAGGTAAGGAAAACAATGTTGATTTTGTAATTGGGATTGGTGGAGGATCACCTATGGATGCAGCGAAAGCTATGGCTGTATTTATAAAAAATCCGCAAGTCAATATAGATAATATATTTACAAGCGGAAAACTAGATAGTGTTCCCGTGGTGGCAGTGGCAACAACATCAGGAACAGGGTCCGAAGTTACCCAGTACAGTATAGTGACTTCCAATAAGGAAAGGACAAAAAAGAATCTAGGACAAAGCATATTTCCTAAGGTTGCTTTTTTAGATAGTAAATATACCTATAAGCTACCCTATGATATCACTGTCAATACTGCCATCGATGCTTTTACTCATTTAGTTGAAGGGTATTTAAACTCTAATAGTACTAATATGTCAGATATATATGGGGAAAAAGGCTTTGAGCTATTTAGGTATTGTTTTGAGAAATTAATAAATAAAGAACTCAGCCCAGAGTTTAGATCGAAGGTAATGATGGCATCAGCTATGGCAGGGATACAAATTGCGCAGAATGGTACATCCCTACCTCATGGGATGGGTTATCCACTGACATATTTTAAAGGTCTACCCCATGGACTTGCAAATGGTGTATTGACTATAGAGTATTTAAAAAGCTTTAAGGACCAAAGAAGGATAGAAAGAATGTTAAGCTTATTAGGCTTTAGTCATTTAGATGAATTAGAGTCTGTATTCAAAAGCTTAATTAATGTTAAGCTGGATATAACAGTTGAGGAGATCAATGAGTACTCTAAGAAATTTTTTAGTAATAAAGATAAGTTGAAAAACCATACAGAGGAAGTGGAGCTTGAGGATATAGTAAGAATTTATAGTAAGAGTCTACTAAAGGACTAATTAGAAGTTGCATCTGAGTTATCTAACCAGTGGATTCATGATTATTATTTCTCTTCTGATTGCTTTTGTAATTATTTTTCTAGTTAGTGAAGATCCAGCTAGAGCAATTGAATCATTTTTACTTGGTCCTTTACAATCAAAACGATTAATCGGTTCTATTTTTACAACCGCTATCCCCATTTGTTTGACGGGTCTTGCAGTTTCTATAATGTTTCAGGCCTCTATGTTTAATATGGGGGCAGAGGGGGGCTTCTTTCTAGGGGCACTTGCTGATGCTGGAACCGCTACCTCTATAAATCTTCCTGGAATCTTAGGTATTATTGTACCTGTTCTAGTAGGAGGGCTTGTAGGAGCTGTGGTATGTGCCATTCCTGGATTCTTAAAGGTGATATGGGGTGCCAGCGAATTGGTATCATCACTTATGCTGAACTATGTAGCCTTATATTTGGGTCTTTATATATTAAATGGTTTTATGAGAGATAAGAGTTTCGGCGCACTTGCTTCATATCCGCTACCAGCAAATAGTAAATTGCCCAGAATCATTCAGGGTACTTCTCTACATGCCGGTATCTTTGTTGTAATCTTGCTAATAGTTCTTTCTTATATATTTATTTTTAAAACAAGTACTGGAATGAAGATAAGAATGTTGGGACAGAATCAAGAGTTTGCTAGGTACTCTGGTATTAAAGTAGGTGGTGTGGTTCTACTTTCTCAGCTGATAGGAGGAATGATTGCAGGAATCGGTGGTTCCATAGAAGTTATGGGTATGTATGGTAGATTTCAATGGACCTCACTTCCCGGATATGGATGGGATGGAATCATATTAGCAATTTTAGCAAGAAATAAACCTCAATTTATACCAGTTGCAGCCTTATTCTTATCCTATCTAAGAGTTGGAGCATCTGCTATGGCTTCCAGTACGGATGTACCAAAAGAGCTTATTACTGTAATTCAGGCAATTATGATTATGCTCGTAACAGCAGGCGCATTATTGAAGAGCTTGAAGCAAAAACTTGTAATAAAGGAGGCATTGACAAGTGGAACAGATAGTTAGACTTATTTTTTCAACAAATTTTCTTTTTTCCGTCATCCGATTGTCAACTCCGATTTTATTTGCAACTATGGCGGTGCTGATTTCTAACCGGGCTGGAGTTATCAATATTGCTGTAGAAGGTACCATGTTGTTTGCGGCTTTAATGGGAGTAGTAGGAAGCGCCTTTTCCGGAAATGCATGGATAGGTTTACTGGTTGCGGTTTTATCGGGAATGTTGTTTTCAGCAATCATAGCTTATTTTCATCTGAAGCTAGAAACAGATATTGTACTAACCGGTATTGCTTTATCGGTAAAGGGCGTTCGATTGAAAGCTTTGCTGATATCCGGAGCTATTGCAGGTTTTGGAGGAGCATTTATGTCTATGTCATATGTATCCATGTTTACAAGGGATATGGTGGCAGGACGAGGTTTTATTGCTCTGGCGGCAGAAGCAATGGGACAAGGCAATCCTGTTTTGTCTACGCTTAGCGCTTTATTTTTCGGTGCTACGGATGCTTTAAGTAATAATCTACAACTTTTTAATTTTCCAAGTGAATTGACCAGGCTTATGCCATATGCACTTACTATTATTGCATTAGCATTTTATGCGGCGCGTATGAAGCGACAATTGAAAAAATAGATAGTGTAGTGTATAGTTTACAGGATGCAAGAAAGGTAGGTTATTATAATGAAGATCTTAAATATAGGTTCACTTAATATTGATTATGTATATACAGTAGATCATATTGTCAAGGAAGGTGAAACAATAGCCTCCATGCAACTCGAGAGTTTTTGCGGCGGAAAAGGACTGAATCAATCTATCGCGCTTTCAAGGGCTGGTACAAAAGTTTATCATATGGGCATAGTTGGAGAAGATGGTGAAATGCTTCTTGAAGCCTGCAAAAATGATGGTATTGACACCAGATATTTAAAGCAGATAGAAGGAAAAAGTGGCCATGCAATTATTCAAGTAGATAAGGATGCTCAAAATAGTATTCTGCTATATGCAGGTAGTAATCGAATGTTTACGAAAGAATATATAGATGAAGTGCTTGAAAATTTCCAAGAAGGTGATATGCTGCTACTTCAAAATGAGATTAATCTGGTGGATTATATTGTAGAAGTTGCATATAAGAAGGGTTTAATTATCGTTCTTAATCCTTCCCCTTATAATGAATATTTGGAAAGTGTAGATATGAGTAAAATCTCGATTTTTCTAGTGAATGAGGTAGAGGCGGCTCAGATAGCCGGTGCTGAGGATCCAAAAGATGTATTGACCTTAATGAAAGAAAAATATCCGGAAGCCAAGGTGATTTTAACCTTAGGTGATAAAGGATCAATTTATCAGTACAAAGATCAAGTCGTCAGCCAGGATGCTATAAAAGTAAAGGTTGTGGATACAACGGCAGCCGGTGATACCTTCACTGGATATTTTCTTGCCGGACTTCTTGCGAATAAGCCAGTAGAACAAATTCTGCAGGAAAGTGCAAAGGCAGCGGCAATGGCGGTATCTAGAAAGGGAGCAGCAGTTTCTATACCCTATAGAAGAGATATTGAAAATTAATCTTGCAAGCCCACGAAATGTGTGGTATAACATATCGTGGGCTTTTTCCAAGTCAAATACATATGTTAAATCAAATTGTAAACGTAGTATAGATATGTTGTTTTTGGTTAAAAATATTATTAATTAATAAAATCATTATTGATTAATAATTAAATAATAAAAAAATAATGAAAGGATGAATCTTATGAGTTATGTAAAAAGAGTAAGAATGATTGTTATTGTTTTAACAATGTTGTTTGCATTTTCTATTACTGGATGTGCAAAAAAGAATACTGGAGGAGATACCACATATAAGTCTGGTACATACACTACTGAAGCAGACGGCTATGGTGGTGTAATAAAAGTAGAGACAACACTAACAGATGAGAAAATTGAAAAAATCACAATAACAGAGAACTCAGAAACCGAAGGAATTGGAAGTATAGCGATTGAAAAAATCCCTAGTGAAATTGTAAAATCCCAATCATTAGGTGTTGATTTAGTAAGTGGAGCTACAGTAACTTCTACTGCTATTATTGATGCGGTTTCTAAAGCGGTAGAGAAAGCAGGAGGAGATGTGAAAGCTCTTAAGGAAGCTCCTGTAGTAAAAGAAGAAGGCAAAGATGTAATCAAGGAAACTGATGTAGTTGTTATTGGAGGAGGCGGTGCAGGCCTCGCAGCAGCTGTTGCTGCAGCTGACAATGGTGCTAAGGTAATTTTAGTAGAGAAGACTGCTGCATTGGGTGGAAATACTGTTAGAGCTGGAGGACCTTATAATGCTGTTGATCCTGAAAGACAGAAGAATGTAGAACCAGCTGATGAAACCAGTATGCAGAAGGCTTGGGACTTAACGAAGGTAGAGCCTAAAAACGATCGTCATGCTGAATTAATGGAAGAATTAAAGAATGATCTAACTGCTTATGAAAATGGACCAAAAGATTCTGTATTTGATTCCCTAGCCCTTCATAAACTTCAAACCTATGATGGTGGCGATTATGTTGGAAAGCTAGAGTTTATAGAGGAATTAGTTGAGAAGTCATTGCCAACTAGCGAATGGATGGCAGATAACGGTGTAGAATGGACTGATGATATAACAACAGTACCAGGTGGCTTGTGGCCAAGGGCTCACTTGCCAGTCAATGCTGCTGGATATGATTTTATCAAAGCAAGTGAAGATACAGCTAGAAAGCTAGGAGTTGAAATACTTCTAAATTCAAAAGCTACAGAGCTAATAACAGACGGAGGTGCTGTTGTTGGTATTAAGGGCGAGTCAGAAGGACAAAATATGGAGATCAGAGCAAAAGTAGTAATTATTGCTACTGGTGGATTTGCTGCCAACGTAGAAATGAGAAAAGAGTATAATCCTTCATTGGCTGAGCATCTTCCAACAACCAACAGTCCTGCTATAGTTGGTGATGGTATCAAGATGGCACAAGAAGTAGGCGCTAATCTTATAGGCATGGAATATATTCAATCTTTACCACTTGGAAACCCTGTTGATGGTACTCTAAATGGCTGGGTTGGTGGAGCAGGTGTAGAGCATTATTATCAAGTAAATAAAGAAGGTAAGAGATTTATGGCAGAGGATGGTCGTAGAGATACCATGACAGCCGCCTTACTTGCTCAAACTGATACAATGTCATATGTAATTTCTAGCGCAACCAATGAAATTGACATTAATGAGACAGGCGTAAATATTTGGGGTGACAATGTAGAAAAGTTGGTTGAGGATGGTATTGTATTTAAGGCCGACACTATTGAAGAGTTAGCAGAGCAGATAGGAATAGATCCTCAAGTTCTAAGAGAAACACATGATACATTTAACAGTTATGTAGTATCTGGTAAAGATGAAGATTTTGGACGTACTCTTTTTGGAAAACCCCTAGATAAAGCCCCTTTTTATGCTTCACCACGTGTTCCTACAGTACATCACACTATGGGTGGTATAGAAATTGATTTAAACAATCATGTATTGGATAAAGACGGTAATATAATACCAGGTCTTTTGGCTGCTGGAGAAGTAACTGGAGGAATTCATGGAGCTAATCGTCTAGGTGGAAATGCTCTTGTGGATATTCATGTATTCGGTAAAAAAGCAGGAGAAGAAGCTGCTAGAATTGTAAATGAGAATAAATAAATACTGTCTATTAATAGCTAAAGTAAGGAAATCAATAAAATCATATAATTAATAGAAAAAATCATCGTCACGTGGGTTATATTATCTACGTGGCGATATTTTTTTATATAATAGTAAAGTTCGTCCTATTATAAAAAAAATACGCTCCGCTTGGGATGCGCACTCACGCGCTTTGTATATTGCCAGCAAAAGCTGGCCGCGTTTCGGCAAAAGCTTGCATAGCAAGCTTAGAGAGTTTCGTAAGCGAAACTCTTTCTTGCTAGCATGTTTCATCCTTATTTATTAAATTTTAATAAAATAGTTTATATGTTTTTTATAAATGAATTCTTTACAAGTTAAGAATATCGTGCTAAAATTAAAAAATCTGATTTATGCTTATTAATTAATATAATACTATTAGGTGAAAAAAAGTGGATGTTTATAATGAATTGATGAAATACCCGATTTTTACAATCTATGAGGTTGATAAGTTAACCGGTAATCTAAAAACAGCATATTACCAACTAGAGCAATTGATGAAAAAAGGATTGGTCAAAAAGATTCGCAATACTATTTATTCTCCTGTGAATCAAAAGGACGGTAATATTAACGCCAGTCGATATCAAATCGCTTGTGCCATAACAGATACAGCTTATATATCCCACCATAGTGCATTTGAATATTACGGTCTCACAGATAAAGTGCTTGATGAGGTCTATGTATCCTCAGAAACAAAGTATAATCACTTCAAGTATGATAGTGTGACTTATAAGTATATTGCATCGAGGATGCGAGAAGGTGTAAAAGATGAAATGCTTAGTTCAGGTATTAGGATTACGGACTTGGAAAGGACAGTAATTGATAGTATTCATGACTATGATAAAACGGGTGGTTTTAAGGAACTAATTACTTGCCTAGAGGGAATATCTTATCTTGATGAGTTAAAACTTCTTCGCTATTTAGAGGTTTATAATATTCAGGGCTTGTATCAAAGGGTAGGATACCTACTTAAGTATTTTCAAAAAGATATGAAAATATCAAATGAATTTATAAATTGCTGCAAGGACAAAATAGGAAAGAGCAGACGGTATTTAGATAATGAAGCTATAGAAGATAGTCATTATGACAGTGAATGGGAATTGATGGTTCCGACAAGGTTCTTGTAATCAAAAAATATAATCATAATAAAGTTTTATGACAGAAAGGTTAGGAGTATACAATGCAATATTTAATTATTGGTATTATTTTTATTCTTGCTATATTTGCTATCCGTTTTTCAAATAAGCGTGGAATACCTGCGCTATTATTATTTATCGTTCTTGGAATGGCCTTTGGTGCATTAGGTTTAGAATTTGATAATTATGAGTTTTCTTATAATTTTGCTACCGTAGCACTTATGGTTATTATGTTCTATGGTGGTTTTGGAACTAGTTGGAAGATGGCAAAGCCTGTAGCAAAAGAGGCTATTGTCCTTAGTTCATTAGGTGTTGTTATAACTGCTTTAATTACTGGTTTGTTTTTTCATTATGTTCTTGGGTTTGATTTCATAGAAAGTATGCTCATAGGTTCTATCGTTGGTTCGACTGATTATTCCAGTGTTTCTAATATATTGCGTTCAAAAAAATTAAACTTGAAATATAATACAGCTTCCCTACTTGAACTTGAAAGTGGGTCAAATGACCCAACTGCTTATACAATGACCATGGTATTCTTGTCTGTAATTTTGGGTTCAGAGATTTCTGTTCCACTTATGGTAGTGTCTCAGGTGGCTATAGGAATTGCTATAGGCTTTATTTTTGCATATTTAATTGGTAAATTGATAAAAAACTTTTCCTTGGATGCAGATGGGCTTTATGCTGTTTTTATGGTATCTGTGATGCTAATTACATATTCGGTAGCAGATCTTCTTGGTGGCAATGGTTACTTGGCACTATATATTCTTGGTATTTACCTAGGTAATATGGAATTCAAGGCTAAGCGTGATATTGTATTTTTCTTTGATGGTTTTACAGAAATTATACAGATTGGCCTCTTTTTTATCTTGGGCCTCTTATCCGATTTTTCACAATTCCTTCATACCTTGCCTATAGCACTTGTAATCACCTTATTTATGACCATCATAGCCCGTCCAATTACTGTTTATGGCCTCATGTTACCATTTAGGCTTAAACGAAATCAATTAAATATGATATCGTTGGCGGGAATAAAAGGCGCAGCTGCTATAGCTTTTGCGATTATGGCCGTAAATAGTAATGCAGTCTTCTCTGTGGATATCTACCATATAGTATTTGGGGTCTGTGTATTTTCTTCGCTAATACAAGGGTCTTTGATGCCAACTGCATCAAGAAAATGGGATATGTTAGATCCTAATGATACCGTACTGAAAACCTTTAACTATTATCAAAGTAAGGCTGAGATAGGCTTTTTAGAAACTAGAATTCATCCCAACAGCAGTATAATTGGTAGTCAGATAAAAGATTTGAACCTAGCATTTGATTTTATTGTAGCCAAAATAGAGCGAGATGGTAAAACGATTGTTCCAAGAGGACATGTAACCATTGAAGAAAATGATATAATTGTCTTAGGTGGTGAAGTTCACTTCGATGAAAGTGGCCATGATCTTATAGAGTTCACCATTCCAAAAGGTCACCAATGGGCAAATAAGCACATTAAAGATTTGGATTTACATCATGACCGACTAATAGTTATGGTACAACGTAATGGTAATGATGTGGTAGTTCCAACAGGAGATTATTTGCTTTTGGAAGATGATAAGGTAATAATATTAAATATAGATGATGAAGAAAATAGTGTATAATAAGGATAAGTAAAATAGCTTATATAAAGGAGAGGAATCTATATTGAATACATTTACATTAAAGAGAGATGACACAGTATTATTGATAATTGATATACAAGAAAAGCTAGTACCGGTAATGAAATATAAGGACCAGGTTATAAACAATAATAAAATATTGATTAATGCTGCTAGTGAAATGAATTTCCCCATTATTGTAACTGAGCAATATCCAAAAGGATTAGGTGGGACAGTTCAAGAGATATTGGATATGATTAAGGAAGAGAATGTATTTGCTAAAAATAGTTTTACTGCCTATATAGATGAAGTCAAGGAAGCTCTCAAATCATTAGGTAGGAAAAAGGTATTAGTTACAGGCATGGAAACCCATATATGTGTTTTTCAAACTGTAAGGGACCTAATCAATGATGGCTATGAAGTGTTTTTAGTAAAAGATGCAGTAGCCTCACGGACGAAATCAAATTACTTAAATGGACTAGACTTGATGAAAGCTCTTGGAGCTGTAATAACTAATACTGAGACTGCGGTATTTGATTTACTGAAAGTCTCAGGAACTCCTGAATTTAAAGTAATGTCAAAGCTTATCAAGTAAAGTTATGATATGGCGGACTGATTTATAGACAGTAATTCAAGAATAAAGATTAAAAGTAAAAGGGAAAAGGGGGATTTAGTATGAGAGAGAGGGAAATGCACAGTAAACCTTGGGATTCCAATCAGATAACAAGAGAGTATTTTGATTCATTATTAGTTGAAATGAGGCATATCGATGCGGTATTACCTTCAACAAAATTTGAATTATATGGAAAGACATTTGATACTCCTATTATGATGGCAGCACTGTCACATTTAAATAATGTATATGAAAATGGAATGGTTGAGATGGCCAAGGGTGCCCTGGCAGCAAATGCTGTTAACTGGGCTGGGATGGGGGATAAAGCTGAAATATCAGCCATAACGGCTACCGGTGCCCCTACAATTAATATAATTAAACCCTATGCAGACAATGACTACATTCTTAAACGAATAGAGCATGCAGAGCGTTGCGGAGTTATGGCTGTAGGTATGGATTTAGACCATTCCTTTGGGGGAAATGGTAAGTATGATGTTGTTTTAGGTGAAGAGATGAGGCCTAAGTCTCGTGTAGAACTAAAAGAATTTATAAGTTCAACCAAATTACCTTTTATTATAAAGGGTGTGCTTAGTGAACAAGATGCATATAAAGCTTTAGAGGTTGGAGCTAGAGGTATAGTGGTTTCTCATCATCATGGAATTATGGATTATGCAGTTCCACCTTTGCTTATATTGCCTAAGATTGCCAAAGTGATAAATAACCAAATCCCTATCTTCGTAGACTGTGGTATTATGAGTGGTATGGATGTATTTAAAGCTCTTGCCCTGGGTGCAGATGCGGTATCTGCAGGTAGGGTGATTATGGAGCCCTTAAAAAAGAATGGCTCAGAGGGAGTTAAGAATCAGATAATAAAAATGACTGAAGAACTGGCAGGAGTAATGGCAAGAACATGTTCTAAGGATTTAAGTAGTATTGATCCATCAGTAATATGGCATAGAAAAGCTTAAAAAACTCCACTGATATAGGACTGACACCCAAAAGTTAGGGGAGACAAAAGAGTAGGAGGAGGAATAGCAATGAAGTTTATCTCATGGAATATTGATTCATTAAATGCAGCGCTAACAGGAGAGTCAGAACGGGCCCTGTTATCTAAGAATGTATTGAATACTATTATAGAATATAATCCAGAAATTATCGCCATACAGGAAACAAAGCTATCAAGTAACGGCCCTAGTAAAAAGCATCTTGATATTTTAAAGGATATGTTTCCGGATTATGACCTTGCATGGAACAGTTCAAAAGAACCGGCACGGAAGGGTTATGCAGGTACCATGTTTTTATATAGGGGCATTCTAGATCCACTGGTTACATATCCAGAGATTGGGGCACCCGGCACAATGGATTATGAAGGCCGAATCATAACATTAGAATTTGATGATTTCTATCTAACACAGGTATATACACCGAATGCTGGAGATGGATTAAATCGTTTAGAAGAACGACAGGTTTGGGATAGTAAATATACCGACTATCTAGTAGAGCTGGATAAGAAGAAGCCTGTCATTGCTACAGGAGATTTTAATGTGGCACATAAGGAGATAGATTTAGCCCATCCCAATAGTAACCGTCGTTCCCCTGGCTTTACTGATGAGGAGCGTCAAGGCTTTACTAACCTATTAGAAAAAGGCTTTATAGATACATTTCGTCATATTCATGGAGATGTAACAGGCGTTTATTCATGGTGGGCCCAGCGTGCTAGAACTAGTAAAATAAATAACTCCGGTTGGAGAATAGATTATTGGTTAGTTAGTGACCGTATAGCTGATAAGCTCATCAAATCAGAAATGATAGATTCAGGTCCAAGACAGGACCACACTCCAATATTACTAGAAATCGATATAAATATCTAAGGCAAGAAGTCCGACTTGCATATAGTTATTCATATAAAATTGATTTTATTATAGATTGAAGCTCTGGCACAATAATTTCTTCAAAATCCGGATTCTTCTTAAACCATCTTATATTTAAAGGAGATGGATGTACTAGAGGAAAGTATTCTGGTAAATACTCTTGATAAGACCTAACTGTTTCAGTCGAATTTCGCTTGATTCGATCTTTTAGGTAAAACTTTTGAGCGTAGGCTCCAATTAGTAAGGTAAGCTCTATCTGTGGCATTCTCTCAATGAGCTGAGGATGCCATTTTGCTGCGAAGTCTTTTCTTGGTGGTAAGTCTCCTGTTTTACCTTTGCCTGGGAAGTAAAAATCCAAGGGTAAGACAGCTATTTTCCCTGAATTATAGAAGAAGTCTTCGGTGACTCCCATCCATTCACGAAGTTTGTTACCACTTCTATCCATGAAGGACTGGTTCTTCTCCTGAGTTTGTATTCCTGGAGCCTGACCAACTAGAAGTAATTTTGCCTGGGGGCTAGCCATAAAGATAGGGCTCCATCCTTTTTTAGTAAATTCAATATTATCAGGATCCTGCATTATTGCTTTTCTAATTAATGCTATTGTTTCCATAATCTACTCCTATAGAATGCTTGAAATAATACTATTTCATATAATTAAGATTATATCACATTAGTAAATAAATATTATTAAAATACTAGTAGCAAAAAATCTAGGTGTTCCTTTTTAAGTGCCAAAACATTTAATGTGTACTTAAAAATGAACACCTTTTATTAAATCTTAATAAAAGTTAAAAAAGTAGTTGACGATATTGACTTGGTTTGGTATATTACTAATGCTGATGTAATTGAAAACGGTTATCAATTACAATATCGGCCAATATTCACATTACGAGGAGAGAGGATATGACAAAATCAAAATTCTTAAAATTAACAGTTATTATAGCAGCCTTTGCTTTGATGGCAACAGCTTGCTCAAGTTCAAATAATCAAGAGGGTAAATCTGATACTAATCAGCAAATAAATGGAGCAGATAATCCTAATACTAAGGAAGAGCTAGATGAGTCCGCAGAGAAATTGACTGTAGAAATTACCGATGTTCATGGAACTGTTCTTGTTCCTGTGAAACCAAAGAATGTAGTTGCTCTTGATAATAGAACCTTTGAAACCCTATCTGATTGGGGAATAGAACTAGCAGCTGTTCCCAAGGGAGTAATGTCAGCTGATTCGCCATATGTAAGTGATGAGTCTGTATTGGATATAGGTAATCACCGTGAGCCAAATCTGGAAATTTTAGCAGCGGTGGATCCTGAACTTGTTATTATCGGTCAAAGGTTTGCCAACTTTTATGAAGATATAAAAGCATTGGTACCCAATGCGGCTGTTATTGATCTTAACATTGATGTATCTGAAGAAGCAGCCTCTCCCGGTGAGAATCTAGTTAATGGTCTCAAAAGTTCTACAAGTGCTTTGGGACAAATATTTGATAAAAATGATGAAGCTAGAAAATTAATAGCAGATTTTGATAAGGCAATTGAAGATGCTAAATCTGCATACAATGGAGCTGATACCGTTATGAGTGTAGTAGTGTCTGGTGGAAATATAGGTTTCTCAGCTCCTGGTTCAGGACGCGTATGGGGTCCCATGTATGAAATCTTTGGCTGGGTACCTGCATTAAGTATAGATAAGGCTACTTCTGATCATCAAGGTGATGATGTTTCTGTTGAAGCCATTGCTCAAAGTAATCCTGATTGGATATTTGTACTGGACCGAGATGCTTCCGTATCTTCTACAACCGATGCAGTACCTGCTCAGGATGTTATTGACAATTCACCAGCCCTTCAAAATATAAAGGCAGTTACTGAAGGAAATATAGTATATGCTCCAAATGATACTTATACCAATGAATCTATACAGACATATTTAGAGCTATTTACAAATCTAGCAAATGCTTTAGTAAAATAGTATAAAGGAGTCAGGCTAGTGCAGAAGCAAACGAGAAAAAACATAACAGGGGCTGAGAGTTCTCAGCCCCAAAGTTATAAAACTAATAAAGTATGGACAAAGCCTTTTATATTTGCAATTATTTTTGTAGTTATTTTAGGCATTATATCACTGTTTACCGGAGTATATGATATCTTCGGACAAGAGGATGGAATGAGGATGTTTTTCATAACTCGTATTCCGAGAACAGTTTCACTTATGCTTACAGGAGCAGCTATGTCTATGTCAGGATTGGTAATGCAACTTATTACACAGAATCGATTGGTTGAATCAACCACCACAGGTACTATTGAGTGGGCAGGTCTAGGACTGGTATTTGTTTATATGTTGTTTCCTGCACCGTCTTTAGTACTAAGAATGACTGGCGCAATTGTATTCTCCTTTGTAGGGACAATGATATTCTTTTTGTTTTTAAGGAAAATCAAGCTTAGATCATCTTTAATAGTACCTATTATTGGGATGATGCTTGGTGCAGTCATATCTGCGATTTCTACTTTTATTGGACTTGTATTTCAAATGACTCAAAATATTGAAACCTGGTTTGTAGGCTCTTTCGCTTCAGTTCAAATCGGAAGATATGAATATTTATGGCTAATTGTTATTGTTACTATAATAATTTTTATCTTTGCAGATAGATTGACTTTAGCAGGACTGGGAGAAGATATCGCTACTAGCCTTGGTGTAAATTATAATAGGATAGTTCTTCTTGGTACAGGGCTTATTTCTTTTGCAGTAGGGATAGTAGCAGCAGTTATTGGAAACTTACCTTTTTTAGGCTTGATTGTACCCAATATTGTATCAATGTATCGAGGGGATGATCTAAGAAGTAATCTACCGTGGGTATGCCTATTAGGTATGGGAACGATCACTCTTTGTGATATTATATCTCGAACTATTATTATGCCTTTTGAAGTACCGGTTTCATTAATACTTGGAACAGTCGGATCAGTTGTATTTATCATTATTTTGCTAAAGCAAAGGAGGCTAAGATGAGAGAGATAAGTTATAGTCATATAGAAAATAACAAAATTGATTCTAGCCTTCATAAGGGAGATAGATCAGCTAGAGCTTTTAGGTCTAATAAAGAGGAAAGACGTTATTGGATCCTGCTTATAACATTGATTGGCTTGGGGCTTCTTTCTTGCTATGGGTTGTTGGTATATAACAATCCAGTTCCCATAGATTCTCCCTCTTTTATTCCAGTTGTTAAAAGAAGGATGGTAGCCATTCTTGCCATGATTATAGCGGCAATTTGCCAGAGCCTGTCTACTGTGGCCTTCCAATCGATTACTAGTAATAAGGTAATAACTCCATCATTATTAGGGTTTGAAGCATTATATTCTACCATACATACTAGCACAATGTTTTTCTTAGGTGCTGGTGCCTTTATCAGTTTGAGTGGAATTGGATCGTTTTTATTTCAAGTAATTGTCATGGTCCTGATGTGCTTAATATTATATGGATGGTTACTTTCAGGTAAGTATGGAGATTTACAACTAATGCTCTTAGTTGGTGTTATTATTGGAACAGGGCTTAGATCTTTATCATCTTTTATGAGGAGGCTACTTGCTCCTTCTGAGTTTGATATTTTGCAGGCTAAATTGTTCGGCTCTGTCAATAATGCAGACACTGAGAATTTTAAAGTTGCTATTCCAATTGTAATAATTGCAGCTATACTTCTTCTTAGCTTTTCTAAAAAGCTAAATGTTATTTCTCTTGGAAAGGATGTATCTACATCCTTAGGAGTGAATCATAAAGGCAAGGTTATTTATACTCTTGTATTAGTGTCAATATTGATGTCCATATCAACTGCTTTGGTTGGTCCGCTTACATTCTATGGATTTTTAGTTGCTACCTTGAGTTATCAAGCAGCACAGACTTATGATCATAGATATATATTTCCCATGGCTCTTGCTTTGGGTTTCTTGATTATAACAGGCGCATACTTTTTTATGTATCATATATTCAATGCACAAGGTGTTGTTTCTGTAATTATTGAAATGTTTGGTGGAATAACATTTTTAATTGTTATTTTAAGGAAGGGAACTTTATGATAAAAATTGATAATGTTAATAAGGTATATAGCGATGAGGTAAAAATTGGCCCCTTAAATATTGATATATCAAAAGCGGGTCTTACCTCCTTAATAGGTCCTAACGGGGCAGGCAAGTCAACCATGCTGTTAATGATAGGAAGACTTCTAGATATGGATAGGGGTCAAATACAGGTAGCCAATATGAATGTTACTGAAGCTAAATCATGTGATTTAGCAAAGATTTTGACTATTTTACGACAAGAGAATCATTTTATTACCAGACTTACTGTTAGACAGTTAGTTGGATTTGGAAGATTTCCTTATTCCAAGGGAAGATTGACAAAAGAAGATGAGGATATTATATCCAAATACATTGATTTTTTATGTTTAACTGGTTTGGAGAATAGATATTTAGATGAGCTATCAGGAGGTCAAAGACAAAGAGCATATGTGGCCATGGTTCTCTGTCAAGAGACTGAATATGTACTTTTGGATGAGCCTCTTAACAATCTTGATGTTGCTCGTTCTGTCCAGATGATGGAGCATTTAAGACTTGCGGCAGATGAGTTCGGTAGAACAATTCTGACTGTTATGCATGATATAAATTTTGCAGCCAAATATTCTGATAGAATCTGTGCTATGAAAAATGGACAAATTGCAGCTTTTGGAACAGTCGATGAGATTATGGATTCAGACCTTCTAACAGATATTTTTGAAACAAAAATAGATATTATAGATGGTCCATGTGGACCTATAGCCATATATTAGATGCAATAGTAACAAAAAAGCCTTTGGGTATAAAGTACAAATCCCAAGGGCATTTTTATTGTAATGGGAAGGCTAATATGAGGATGTGTTTTTCTAGTTGACAAAAAATGAGTGACCTGCTGTTGACAAGTATTAAACAATAGTTTATCATTAAAGCATTGTGCAAAAACAGTTTAGTACTAAAGTAAATGGAGGTATAGTATGTATGAAACGGATGTAGCAATGCAGCTTAAAGAAATAAACACCAGGCTTGCACAATTAATGCAACAAAAGATAAATAAGTATGACTTAAGAATCGGATTACTCCATTTGGCAATTCTGGTAAAAAGATATCCAGATATGAACCAGAAGGATTTGGCTAAGGAGATGAGATTTACAGAAGGTGCTATGAGTCATTGTGTAAAGAGACTTATTCAGGAAAATATCCTGGAGCAAACTCCCCTGAAGACTGATATGAGATATAACAGATTGAAAGTAACAAAAAAGGGTGAAGAATTTATAAAGGATTATGAAAGCTATATACATGAGGTATATAGGAGTATTTTCTTGGGATTTGATGACGATGAACTTAAGGAGTTTGAAAAATACTTAATGAAAATAAATGCTAACTTAGATAAGATTAGCACTATTGAAATTTAGACATATGGGACAGGAGGCACAATATTGAAAAAATTATTACCGCTAATGAAGAAATATATTGCATTTGCAATATTAAGTCCAGTATTCATGATTTTAGAAGTAGTTGGTGATGTTATTATTCCTTATCTAATGTCAAGAATCGTAGATGTTGGTATAGTAAATCAGGACATAGATTATATTATAAAAATTGGACTTATTATGATATTAGCAGCGCTTTTTGCGATGTTTTTTGGAGTATCAAGTTCGTTTTTTGGAGCAAGTGCAGGCTATGGTTTTGCAGCTGAAATAAGAGGAAAGGTCTTCGAGAAGGTTCAGGGCTTTTCCTTTGCAAACTTAGATAAATTTACAGTGTCATCACTTATAACCAGGCTTACAAATGACTGTAATACTATAGGACAAGTAACCATGATGAGTTTAAGAATGGCAATCAGAGCACCTTTTATGATGATTTTTGCCTTGATTATGGCATATAGAGTGAATTCATCCTTGGTTAGGGTATTTCTGATATCCTTGCCACTATTAGCAATTGCAATAACTATAACTCTAAGTAAGGCCAGACCGCTCTTCATGAAACTTCAAACTCATGTAGACAAGGTTAATGGGGTGATTCAGGAAAACTTAACTAATATAAGGATTGTTAAGTCCTTTAATAGACAGGATTTTGAAGAGGCTAAATTTAAAGAAAGAAATGATGGCCTTAGGAACACTGCTTTTAAAGCTATTTCTTATATTATATTTTTAATGCCTATATTTAATCTTATTGTCTATTCTACCATCATAGCTGTGCTATGGTTTGGAGGAAAGCAAATTACAATAGGCAGTATGAGCGGAGGAGCTTTAATATCCTTTGTAACATATATTACGCAGATACTTATGGCACTAATGATGATCTCCATGTATTTTATGAATCTCTTACGGGGTTCAGCCTCTGTATCAAGAATTACAGAAGTATTAAATACTGAATCTGAAATAACTGAGATATATAGTCCTGTTAAAGATCTAAAAGATGGAAGTATATCTTTTGAAAATGTTAGCTTTATTTACCCTGGTAGCTCTGGACCTGCTCTTAATAATATTAATTTTAGTATTAAAGCTGGGGAAATTCTAGGTATTATTGGATCAACGGGCTCATCAAAGTCCACCTTGGTACAGCTGATACCCAGATTATATGATGTGACAGAAGGCTCTATAAAGGTAGGAGGAGTAGATGTAAGAGATTACGATTTAAAGCTACTTCGTGATAAGGTTGCCTTCGTATTACAGAAGAATACCTTATTTTCTGGCACAATAAGAAGCAATATGAAGTGGGGTAATGAAGAAGCTTCTGATGAAGAGATTATTGAAGCCCTAAAGCATGCAGAGGCTTGGGAGTTTGTATCAACCTATGAAGACGGATTAGACCATATAGTTGAGCAAAATGGTGACAACTATTCAGGTGGTCAAAAGCAAAGACTTACAATAGCACGTGCTCTACTTAAGTCACCAAAAGTTATTATATTGGATGATTCAACAAGTGCTGTTGATATGACTACAGACGCCAAGATTCAGAAGGCATTTAAACATAATCTTCCGAATGTAACAACGATTATAATTGCCCAGAGAATTTCATCAATCCAGCATGCAGATAGGATAATAGTGATGCATGAAGGAAATATAGAATCCATAGGTTCCCACGATGAACTTATAAAAAAATCTCCAATCTATAACGAAATTTATGAATCGCAGCAGAAGGGAGTGATTGGTGAATAATGAATAACAAAAAAAAGGCCGCATTTAAGCCAAAGAATCCAGTAAAGACAGTAATAAGATTATTTAGCTATTTCAGATTCTATAAGGGGCTATTAACTTTAGGAATAATATCAATTATCTTTGCCTCTTTAGCCGAAGTAGCTGCCAATGGTATGCTTAGTCCAATAATTGATGTGTTTGTTAGTGGTGGTCCTTTGAATGACGCTATAAAGTATATACTTATTATGGCTGGAATAGTACTGATTATAGCTCTTGGACAGTATGTAGGTAATCGTACAATGGCAGGACTTGCTCAGAAGATAATTCATAAAATTCGTGAAGAAATGTTTGCCCATATGGAGAGGCTACCAATTTCCTTCTTTGATACCCATTCCCATGGGGAGCTAATGTCCACCTTTACAAATGATGTGGATATGTTGAATCAATCCTTGGAGCAGGCAATATCTCAGGTAATTATCTCTGTTGTAACAGTAGTAGGTACCTATATAATGATGATAATTATAAGTCCAATACTAACATTAGTAGTTACTATAATGCTTATTATTATGTTCATAATTATTAAATTTATTGGCTCAAAATCTTCTAATTACTTTAGAAATCAGCAGGTCAGGCTGGCTGATATGAATGGATATATCGAGGAAATGATGTCAGGGCAAAAAGTGGTAAAGGTATTCAATTATGAGGATAGGGCTATTAATGATTTTAAAAGCAAGAATGACGAGTTAAGAAAAGCCTCATCAAGGGCCTCAACATTTGGTGTTATGCTAATGCCGATAATGGGAAATCTGACTTTTGTAGTTTATTCAGTTGTTGCCATGTTAGGTTCCTTTTTAGTTATTAAAAATAAACTTAGTGTTGGTAATATTGCTTCCTTTCTACAGTATACAAGAACTATCTCTAGGCCAATAACTCAAGTGTCTAATCAGCTTAACACCTTGTTTGCTGCATTAGCTGGAGCTGAGAGAATATTCACTATCTTGGATGAAGAGGTGGAAAAGGATGAAGGTGATGTAAGACTTATTAGAGACTGTGATGGAGAGGGTAATCATTGCTGGAGAGTTTCCACTGAGGATGGTAGTTTTGAGGATATACCGGTAAATGGTTATATTACATTTAACAATGTAGATTTTGGATATGTTTCAGATAAGCAGGTATTAAAAAATATTAATCTATATGCAAAGCCGGGGCAAAAAATTGCCTTTGTTGGTTCCACTGGTGCCGGAAAGACTACTATCACCAATCTTTTAAATCGATTTTATGAAATAAATGATGGTACAATACTTTATGATGGTATAGATATCAGAAGAATAAACAAGATGGACCTAAGATATACTATGAGTATGGTTCTTCAGGATGTTCATTTATTTGAGGGAACAGTAGCCGATAACATTAGATATGGTAGGCTAGATGCAACTGATGAGGAAGTAAAAGAGGCTGCTAAGCTTGCGAATGCCCATTACTTTATAAAGCATCTTCCTCAAGGCTATGACACAATGCTGACAGCAGATGGCCAAAATCTTTCTCAGGGTGAGAGACAGCTTCTATCCATAGCAAGAGCGGCAATTGCAGATCCTGAGATTCTAATTCTGGATGAAGCCACATCTTCTGTTGATACAAGAACAGAAAGACTTATATCTGAAGGAATGGATAAGCTTATGGAAGGGAGAACAACATTTGTAATAGCCCATAGACTTTCTACAGTTCGTGATTCCGATGCAATCATGGTACTTGAACAAGGAGAAATAATAGAACGGGGAGACCATAATGATCTAATGGCGCAGCGTGGACGTTATTATGCATTAAATGCGGGAACTATTGAATTAGAATAAATCAAAAGAGGCTGTCGAAGAAGAAATTAAGGGGGCGTATATACACCACCTCCTACATTTATCGACAGCCTCTTCTGATGATACTTGTGATAAAAGTATGGAGTAAGTTGATAAATTAGAAAAAGGAGACATTTAATATGGCAAAAAACAAAGTAATATGTAATAAAAATGACGTTGATTATCTTACAATCAGGAAGGCAATGACATCTGGTGCAAGAACTATAGATGAATTGGTTGAGCTAACGGGAGTATGTACTGAATGTGAAGGGTGTAAAAGAGAGCTAGAAGCTATACTTTCTTCAGTCTGTGGTTGTAAGAAAGTTTCTTTAGAAGCAGTAGTTAATGCTGTAAAAAATGGTGCTGACACAGTAGAGAAGGTTGGAGAGGTAACAGGCGCAGGTACAGGAGTTGATGAAGTGACCGGAGAGCCTTGTGGAAAGTGTAAGGGACTCATTCAAAATATTATTGATCAAGGAAGGTAGAGTTTATAAAAAATTGATTTGAATCAATTCTTTAATTTTAATTGTATGGTAAGCTATTGTAAATTCATTTAGTCAAATTGTATTAAAATATATCAATTTCTATTAAACTTTTCTCACTTATTTAAAACCACAATATGCTATAATTATTATGTAAACTAAATATACGTTTTTGGAGGCTGATTGTATGGAAAAAAGAAGTGCCTTACAAGGCTATCTTCTTATTTTTATGTCTGGAGTTTTCTGGGGGCTTGGTGGATATCTGGTTACTCAAATGAGTAACATGGGTGTATCTTCACTAATGACAGCATTTACTGGACATTTTTTGGCACTTCTTCCTTTACTTGTTTACTTGTTGATAAAGAAAGGTAAGAAGGGATTAATTATTTCGAAGAAGGGCTTACTATATAGTATATTACTAGGAGCCTTAACAAAAGGGATATTTAAATTGGCTAATGATACTGCTGTAACTTTAGTAGGAGTAGCATCAGCGTCAATTCTAATGTACTTGGCACCAGTATTTGCAGCTATCATGTCGATGATGTTTTTTAAAGAGAAATTACGTGCATATCAACATTTTGCAGTACTTTTAAATCTTGTTGGATGTATCCTAATGGTAACAGGTGGTAACTTTACTGATTTAAATATTTCGGGATTGGGTTTGACACTAGGAGTTATTTCAGGTTTCCTATATGCGCTTAATACTATCATAGGAAAGATTGCAACCAGTGGAGACGACCCCGAGACAATGACTTTTTATATGTTATTGTTCAGCGCAATTATAATGGGTATCTTTGCTAAGCCATGGCAGCATTTAGATTTGTTTACTAACAGTACATTTATATTTTGGGCATTACTAAATTCTATGGCAACAGGTTTAATTGCTAATCTGTTATATCTGAGGGGTTTATCATCAAAGGTAGATGCATCCAAAGCGACTATAATTGCTTCTGTCGAAGTTGTTATAGCTACCATATCAGGAGTATTCTTTTTAAGTGAAAAAATTAATTTTATTGGTACCTTTGGCATAATAATTATGCTTTCATCCATTGTTCTGATGAATCTTACAATTCCAATTAAATCAAAAGATGCAATTGACAATGAAGCTGTATCGACTTTAGATACTTAAAGCTATTATGGTGGCTATAAAAAACCACCGATTATAATTAAAATACATACATGTTGTATGAAATAAATTATGATAACTAGAACACATTATATACTAATAGTTAATTAGGCAATTGTGAAACTCACGAAAATCCTTATTTCTTGTGCAAGTTTAACAAGGACCACAAGCAGGTACTCTAAGACCGTCGGTACTTTGGTGACGTACTTTGTCACCTTATGTACCGTTACGAGTCGAAGGTAGCGAAAGCGGGCCTGCGATGGTTTGTTAAACTTGCACAAGATCATAAAGTAAGGTAGAGTTTCGCAATAACCTAAATAGTAAATATCAAGGAGGAAATATATGAAGAAATTTATCAATGCAGTTATTTATGGCAATAAAGATGCCAATGAAATCTTAGTAGATAAGGGAATTATTAAGGCCATAGGTAAGGATTTAGGTCCTGCGGATGAAGTAATAGACTTGGCTGGTAAGCTAGTCATTGCTCCTTATGTAGATCCTCATCTACATCTAGATTATGTTTATACACTATCTGAAATGGGACAAGAAGGGGCTGGTTCAGGAACCCTATATGAAGCAATTGAAATGTGGCCGAAATTCAAAGAGAATCTCACAGTTGATAGCGTTAAGAAACTTGCCCTTAAAGGAATTTATGATGAAGTATCCCAGGGTGTACAGTATATTCGTACCCATGTGGATGTCACAGATCCTAAATTCACTGGTCTAAAGGCTATGTTAGAACTAAAAGAAGAATTAAAGGATAAGGTTGACATTCAAATTATAGCCTTCCCTCAGCAAGGAATGTACACATATAAGGGTGGCCGTGATTTAGTGGAAGAAGCTCTTAAGATGGGTGCTGATGTTGTAGGAGGAATTCCACATTATGAGCCGGCTAGAGAATTTGGTGAAAAATCAGTTCACGACATAGTTGAGCTTGCTCTTAAATACGAAAAGCTTATAGACGTACACTGTGACGAGACAGATGACCCTCATTCAAGATTTGTTGAACTATTAAATGCCCTTGTTCTTATGGAGGATTATGGTGATAAGACTACAGCCAGCCATACCTGCTCCTTTGGTTCAGCAGATAATTCATATGCATACAGGATGTTAGACTTATTCAAAAAGAGCAGAATGAACTTTGTATCCTGTCCTACAGAAAATGCATATCTTCAAGGCCGTCAGGACACCTATCCTAAACGTCGTGGTCTTACTAGAGTTAAAGAATTTATGGAATATGGAATTAATGTTGCATTTGCACAAGATTCAATTAACGATCCATGGTATCCAATGGGTAATGGTAATATGATGAATATCCTTGATAATGGAATTCACCTAGCGCAAATCATGTCACCAGAAGAAATTGAAAAGGATCTAGATTTAATCACCTACAATGGAGCACGTTGCTTGAATATTCAGGATAGATATGGAATAGGTGTAGGCAAGGATGCTAACTTCATTGTTCTTGATGGTGATAGTCCATTTGATGTAATTAGAAACCGTGCTAGGGTTCTTGCTTCAATTAGAAAGGGAGAATATCTATTTAAGCAAAAGCCAGTAGAATATGATGTAAAGCTTAATCTAACTGTTAATAAGTAATCTAGTTTAATACAAGTTATTAATAATAGAATAAATTTTCCATAAAAAATAAGGCTGTCACATAAATAATTAAGGGGTATATATATTCCATCACACACTGATTAGTAGTCCGGTTTGCTACAATTTGTAAATCTTAATCGGACTAAAGTCCGCTTTCGATAATACAAATCATCGCAAACAGTTCTCCTAAATGTGCATGATTGGAACATATACACCCCTCTTACATTTATGCGACAGCCTTTAAGAGTTTTTTGGATGGCAGTGTTAATGGCATGAAAAAGCTACCTGCTTCTTTTAGGTTCAGATATTCGTAAATAAATTAAATGGATAGTGTTCCTTAGGTGATGAATGAAAGGTAAGGGACTTTTGAGTTTTTGGATGATTCAGTGTTAATTCTCTAGCCCACAAGGCAATCTGTGTCCATTCCTTTGGTTTAACAAAGGCCTCGTTGTACTTTGTATCACCCCATAAGGGTAGCTGGGCATGGGACAGCTGTACTCGGATTTGATGATGTCTTCCTGTCTTTAAGTTAATTTTTAACAGGGATAAAGGTCCGTATTCTGGAGTGTCCAGGGTCTCTACGAGCTCATACTCGAGGATTGCTTCCTTTGCATTGGAGCTCTTCTTTGAGACAACCTTTGATATATTGCCTTTACTTTGTTTAAGAAGATAATCAACCAAGATATCCTGACTTTTTTCTGGAACACCACATACTACACCATAATAGATCTTTTTAATCTCTTTTCTCTGTATTTGCTCTGAAAGTTTTTGATTAGCCAGCTTTGTCTTTGCAAACACCATAACACCACCAACTGGGCGATCCAACCTTTGTATTAATCCGACATATGGGGATTTTGCTTCTGGATATTTAATCTGTAAATATTCACTTATATATGTTAACATATCTTTATCCCCTGTTTTATCCCCCTGTGAAGGAATCTTAGGAGGCTTTTCCGCTACAATCATATGGGGATCTTCATATAAGACTTTTAAATTCATAACTACTCCTTTTAATCAAATGATTTCGCAAAAGTATGAAAGCTCATTTATAGTAGCATTCTATGAGGAGCAATGTCAACCTAAGGTTTATAGTATATAGTATATTTTTAAGGAGACATTCTTATGAAAAAAGAAAATCGCATCTATATAGCAATTGATTTAAAATCATTTTATGCCTCTGTCGAATGTATTGAACGTAATCTTGACCCTATGACTACTAATCTTGTAGTAGCAGATCCAAATCGTACTGAAAAGACTATCTGTCTTGCAGTATCACCATCACTGAAGTCTTATGGAATTTCAGGTAGAGCAAGACTCTTTGAGGTTGTTCAAAAAATTAAGGAAACCAATGCTCTACGTCTTAGAAACGCCCCTGGTCGTATATTTACTGGGTCTTCCTATAATGATATTGAACTAAAAAAATCTCCTGAACTATCTATAGATTATATAGTTGCCCCTCCGAGAATGGCTTACTATATGGATTATAGTACAAGGATTTACAATATTTATTTGAAATATTTTGCTCCAGAGGATATTCATGTTTACTCTATAGATGAGGTCTTCATGGATGTGACAGATTATCTTCAGACTTACAATCTATCAGCCCGAGAGCTTGTCATGAAGATATTACGAGAGGTTTTACAAACAACCGGAGTTACAGCCACAGCTGGGATAGGCACTAATCTTTATCTAGCTAAAATTGCCATGGATATAGTGGCAAAACATATAAAACCAGATAAGGACGGAGTCCGGATTGCCCAGTTGGATGAGATGTCTTATCGACGTATCCTTTGGACTCATAGACCCTTAACGGATTTTTGGCGTGTTGGTAGAGGATATGCTAGAAGATTAGAAGAACATGGGCTATTTACCATGGGTGATGTGGCAAGGTGTTCTATCGGTAAGCCTAACGATTATTACAATGAAGATCTCTTATATAAGTTGTTTGGAATAAATGCCGAGCTTTTAATTGATCATGCATGGGGATGGGAGCCTTGTACAATTGCTGATATTAAGGCATATAAGCCTAGTACAAATAGTCTTGGTTCTGGACAGGTCCTTCAACAACCATATGATTGTAAGAAGGCAGGATTAATTGTAAGAGAGATGACTGATTTACTTGTTCTAGATTTGGTTGATAAGGGACTTGTGACAGATCAGATTGTTCTAACTGTGGGCTATGACATCCTGAATCTTACTAATCCAGAGATCAAGAAAAAATATAAGGGTGAGATTACTATAGACCATTATGGACGCTCGATTCCAAAACATGCTCATGGAAGTGTAAATCTAGGACGTCATACATCATCAACCAGACTTATTATAGATGCAGTTATGAAATTATATGATCAGATAGTTGACAAAAACCTACTGGTTAGAAGGATTAATATCACTGCAAATCATGTAGTAGATGAGGCTTCATTAGTAAAAGAAGATAATTATGATCAGCTTGACCTTTTTACCGATTACGAAAGATTACAAAAGGAAAAGGAAGAGGAGGAAGCCTTATTAGAGCGTGAAAAGAGGATACAGCATGCAGTCTTAGATATCAAGAAAAAGTTTGGAAAAAATGCTATCCTTAAGGGGATGAATCTTGAAGAAGGCGCTATGACTATTGAACGTAACAAGCAAATTGGTGGACATAAGGCATAGGAAAGGAGAAAAGGAAGAATGATAAGAGACAATTCCAATGATATAGAACGGTATGATGATATCATTAATCTACCACATCATAGATCTAAGACTCGCCAACCTATGCCTAACATAGATCGTGCAGCGCAGTTTTCACCATTTGCTGCCTTAACCGGTTATGACGGAGCAATCAAGGAGACAGCAAGGTTAACTGACAGAAGAATCGAGTTAGATGAAGCTGCTAAAACGATACTGGACGAAAAGCTTAGAACTATGCAGGAACAGATAGCTAATAAGCCGGAGATTACAATCACTTATTTTCAGCCAGATGAAAAGAAAGTGGGAGGAGCTTATGTTAATGCTAGTGGATTTCTAAAGAAGATAGATATTTATGAGCGGGCTCTTATCTTAGTAGATGGACTTAGGATAGAGTTAGATGATATTATAGATATTGATTTTTGCTCTTAGATTTACTATATGTAGGAATATAGAAATTATGTATATATATAGTAATAAGTATAGAAATAAAAAGCTAAATAATATATAATGTGTATATACGTTTTTACATTATAAGTCAGACTACAGGTGTAGATTAAGCAAACTATAATATTGTGGAGGTTGCAATGATCAAATTAATAGGGTTTGATGTAGATAATACGTTATGTGAGCTAAACAGTAAGATGAAAGACAGCACTCTGGAATATCTTCATAAGATAAGGGAGAGGGGAATAAAGATTGCATTTATCTCCGGTAAACCAGCTATTTATCTATGTGGCTTTGTAAGGCAACTGGGCCTAAGCGATATACCGGTTATTGGAGAGAATGGTGCTGAAGTATATTACGATGCGAATGTACCACCTAATAAGACTCTTAATTTGGCTGAGGGGAGATCCTATTATCTACATGAAATCAAAAACATACTATCTAAAGAGTTCGGAGATTCCATCTGGTACCAACCTAATAGAGTTAATGTTACCTGCTTTTTTAGACAAGATGATGTAAAGATGAGAATAAGAGAAACTCTAGAGATACTTTTTACCTTGAAGGAGTATAATAGCAATCTAGAATTTTATGAGCATGTAGATTGTTTTGATATTGTAATTAAGGGGATTACAAAGGGGAGTGGAATTAAAGCTTTATGTGCTCATGAAAATATAAGTTTAGATGAATTATTGACTGTAGGGGATAGTAAGAATGATTTTTCAATGTTTGATGTTTCAAAGATATCCATAGGGATAAATTTGTATGAGGAATATGATGTTGACTACAGATTTGATGACATTGATAGTGCTTTAATTTATATACTAGATAATATTACAGCCTGGTAATTAGCTAAGATACAATTCTAAAACGTAATTTTTTGACTAGATAATACTACAGGGGGATACTAATGATAATCGAGATATATGTTCCAGTTTTGATTAAATTTTTCAATGACGAGGTTGTATTTAAGGATAAAGAGATTCAAGAAATAAATAAGAAGGTATATGTTAATTTTAACAAATATAGTGACAAGGTCTCCAGACATAATCATTTTGATTATTATTTTAAAGAAGAGAAGATTAGGGAACTGGTTGATGCACTAAATACATATGATTTAAGCTTTAGTTTTAGCTTAGAAGATATAAGTGGAGAGTTTTACTACTATCATCACCGGATAATATTAAAGTTTGAATTTAAGGTTCCTGATGATTTTGATGGGACTAGAAGGCTCAGAAGTGTTATAAATGGGTTTTATCCAAAGCTTATAAAGGAATACGTCTTTGATAATATTAATAGCATTTCAGAGACAAAGGCAGTATCATTTTATAGCTACATGATGATGATAATTCCCAAGAATAAATATCAATTAAGTAACTATACTGATAGGCTTGGAAGTGTTACATTTAGCATTATTGAATCAACTAATAAGTTTTTGACATATGGTAATACTCATTATGTGAGAATAAGTATACCTAGCCTGATTGTATACTATGATAAGTTGATTTCTAATGACACTAAGGTGGATTTGATAAATCTGATTTATCAAAACCTACTATATGAGAAAAAGCTTACAGATTGTGACTGTGAATTTTCAGAGGATTTATTTGAGAATCTAGAGAAATATAATAGCATTGATGAGAGTAAGCTTACATTATTTTGGAATAATACAATGGATATGCTAGGTGGAAAGATTTCTGAAAAACAGGCTCACAGTATAGATAAGCATAATTATTATTTGACCCTAATAGGACTTTTTATTTCGGTTGTTTTACCTGGACAGACAATCTATGATTATTTTGGTATAAAATATTTGATAATTTATTTTATAGCTTTAGTACTTTTTATATCCATATTTGCAATTGGTAGAAGTATAAAGAAATAGCCTAATATAAAAAACCTAGTATACTTTCAAAAGTTATGAAAATACTATTCATAAAGGAGCGTGTAAATATGAATGGTAATGCAGAGCTTTTGAACTTTATCTATCAAAATTCACAAATGGGTGTAGATACCATAAATCAGTTAATTGGTATAGTTGAGGATGATGATTTTAAAAATCACATTAAGGCGCAATATAAGGAGTATAAGGAAATCCATCAGGCTGCAAAGAAACTGCTAAATGAAAATGGTTATGATGAGAAGGGAATTAGTGCTCTGGAGAAAATCAGAACCTATCTGATGATTAATATGCAGACTCTAACAGATAAAAGCGCGTCACACATTGCAGAAATGCTAATCATCGGAAGTAATATGGGTATAATAAATGCAGTAAAGAATCTAAAAAAATATAAGAATGCTGAACAGTCTATTATCAACCTAATGGAAAGACTGCTTAAGTATGAGGAGAATAATGTTCAGCAATTAAAGAAATTTCTTTAATTTAAGAAATTTCATAGGTTGAATATTTCTACACAATCATAATATTAATAACCATGAGGAATTAAAGGCGCACTATGAAATTAAACTATAGTGTGCCTGTTTTATGTAATAGAAAAGTTAGATGCCAAGGCACATTTTTTGATTCACATTTGTAGCTTGCTTATGTAGACTAATAAAATATATAATATGGTATAAGATAATGAGCTAGATAATATAGGAGGATGAAAATGTATTACAAGACACATTACCAATCTCCATTAGGAGATATGTTAATTGCAAGCGATGAAGATAATATTATTGGTCTATGGATTGCAGATCAGAAATATATAGATACGACAATGCCAAAGGATATGGTTGAAAATTCCCAAATATCTATACTTAAGGAAGCTATTGTCTGGTTGGATGATTATTTTGCTGGCAAGCAACCGAACTTGTCTAGATTGCCTCTAGCTCCCATAGGTGGTGAGTTTAGGCAGCTAGTCTGGAGCATTCTTATGGAGATACCCTATGGTGAGCTAACAACATACGGTAATATTGCGAAAGAAGTGGCAAGACGAATGGGAAAGGATAGGATGTCTGCACAAGCCATAGGCGGTGCTGTAGGACATAATCCCATATCTATCATAATACCCTGCCACCGTGTGGTGGGAAGTAACAAGAATCTAACTGGCTATGCAGGGGGCATTGATATAAAGGTAAAGTTACTTGAACATGAAGGAGTAGATATGAAGGGATTATTCATGCCAAAACAAGATGATTAAGAGATATCATTATTTCTTCTAGTGATTAACCTATTAAAAGCATGATAACATGAAAAAGCAGGTGATATTATAGAAAGAGAGTACTCAACAAGTCAGGTGGCTAAGATAATCGGTATTCACCCGAACACTGTACGTAAATATGAAGAATGGCAGCTTATTCCCAAGCCTCTTCGAAAGTCAAACGGATATAGGGTATATGGGGATATACATATAGACCAATTCAGACTTGCTCGTATTGCTTTTCAGATAGAGGTAATACAAAGCGGAATGAGACGAACCATAACTCAGGTCGTTAAACTGTCTGCAGTTAGAAAATATGATGAAGCTATTGATTTGACAAAAAAATATATTGAGATAGCAGAAAATGAGATAGCATATGCAACTGAAGCAGCTCATATAGTTAATACCTTACTAGAAAGTACAAATCACGAGGCTGAAACTATTATGAAACGCAAAGAAGTTTCAGAAGCTCTTGGTATTACAATGGACACTCTACGGAATTGGGAAATGAATGGACTTATTAGTATAAAGCGCAAGGAAAACGGCTATCGTGTATACAATCAGGAGGATTTAAAGCAGCTTAAGATAATTCGTTCTCTTCGAACAGCAAACTATTCTCTTTCGTCAATTAAGCGTATGATGAGTGTCCTATACCAGGATGAGAATACAGATATTATTAATGTGCTGAATACACCTACTGCAGATGAAGATATCATTTCTACCTGTGATAAATTAATTGTCTCTTTAAACACCGCCAAGGAAAATGCAAAAAAAATAATAGATATACTAAATGAAATGAAGAGTAAATATGATAACCCTCCACTATAACACCAGACTTATGTTTGGTGTTATTATTCTTATTATCTAAATTAAGGAGGATTTTATAATGGACGAAATACTCAAAATAGAGCATATAAGGAAATCCTATGGTGATTTAATAGCTGTTGATGATTTTAGCTTTACACTGGAGAGTGGAAAGGTATTCGGATTACTAGGTGCAAATGGTGCTGGAAAAAGTACAGTTATCGAATGTATTCTAGGAACAAAAAAGGCAGACAGTGGTAATGTAACCATGTTAGGAGTTAATCCTGCTACTAATCGTAAGAAGCTTTTTGAGAGGGTAGGAGTACAG
>JAAYPG010000042.1 GCA_012519905.1 Clostridiales bacterium
AAGGTGGTGATGCTATTGGAGATAGACACAGACATTCGAATACGAACGTGTAAGCAAAGAGTAGAATATGAACATTTAGCTGAAAAGATGGCACAAGTCCTAGGTATACTATGCTATTCTTTAAAACTAAAAATACATTGAAAATAATTATAAACATTGTTGACAAAAGAAAATTTATGTGTTAATATATAAGTAGATAATAACTGAAGGGAAGTGAGGATATGATGAGTGACATATGGGATATAGGTATAAACAGTAAAGTAATTAATGCGCCCTAGGTGATGCGGTTCATTGCACCTGGCTTATATCCAGCGATTGTAGGTTCGACTCCTACAGGGCGTATTTAAAGCATGCTTCTATAGCTCAATTGGTAGAGCAATTCACTTGTAATGAAAAGGTTGGGGGTTCGAGTCCCTCTAGGAGCTTTATATAACCAGATGTAACTCAGTGGTATAGAGTGACTGTCTGATACGCAGTTGGCCATAGGTTCAAATCCTATCATCTGGATTATTAACAACACCTTTAAAATGGTGTTGTTTTTTGCATATAATAATATAAGTAAGATGTACTATAATAAACATTGACTTTAGGGATTAGGTATAAACGATTAAGATACTAGTTATCTTTATTTTAAGCATTACAATAGTAGAGAGTATAAAGTGAAGTGTATTAGTATCAAAGTGGTTCAGACTAGAATAACTTAATAGAATGGAGTGTAAACATGACTTATAAGGACTTATACGAGAAAAGAAAGATTATGTATGCAACTAAATACGGAGCGGCTGTGGCTGAGGATGATATGAAAAAAGCATACAATATTTTAGGAAAACTTATGAAATATCATATGTTAGACACTGGTGATAAGCTCTTATCTAAAGCTAATCTAAAGAAGTTTGAAAAAGCAGGAATAGACGAGGATCATAGGTTCGAAAAAGATTACAGAAGAGATGCTGAGTTTCTGCCTGCTAACTTATTTTACGATGTGCCAAACTACACAACAGTAGATATTGTATCAGAAGCACACTGGGGTAAAAGGGTGGAGCTAGTTTATGAGGGTGATATCATAGTACCAGAAAAGACATATTCATTCGATATAAGAGAGCAAGTCAGACCTGGAAGTGCTTTTAGAGCATTAGACAGTATGAAATCCATGTATAAGCAAGAGTCAAAATTCGACCTAAACGTTAATTGGGAAGGTGCAATAGAGAGTGGAAACAGTAAAATATATGAGGTTACGTTAGGAAATGGACAACACTTCGTATTTAATGTCTTAGGTTATGTATGTGTACATATATCAAATAAGAGAGCAAGGTTAAATATATTGTTAAGTAATTCAAATATGATTAAAACTCATATTAATATTAAAAAAGCATATGACATTGTAGCAGGAGCATTAGTTGGCGGACTTGTAGATAGTGGGCTAGACATAGCAAATATAGAAATAGCTCCCCTATGTAATGTTAAGGAGGCTAGGGCTTATCAAGTCAAATTATATAGTAAAGAGCCGCCATTGAATTATGATAAGTTTTGCGATATAGAAAATAGAAAAGCAGCTCAATTAGCGGAGGCTAAAGAACAATAGAGTATAGACCCAATTTACCAGGTAATGCCTGGTAAATTTTTTTATGTGAATAGATAATTTAGCTAAAGCAGATTAACTATAAATAATATACATATAAACAATCGTTATATAGAAATTAAATAAAGATAATTAAAAGGACAACTAGGTAAGTTAAGCGTGAGTGAAACATGATAAATCTCAAGATTATTTGATATAACTAAGATAGGGGAGGTTAAAAATGAGTATAATTAAAACATTGACACAGTTCATAAAAAAAGAAGCTGAGGTAAAAACAAACAAGCAAACGATTGTGAGAGAGTGGTACAGGGATTATGATGGTTCTATAGCATCAAGATTTATAGGTCCTTGGGATTCGGGAGATTCAAAAATGTTTATATACGAACTATTGAAAACAGGTAAGGCAGTATATAGTTTTATGAGAGCAGTTGGGTATATAAACGAGAGGCTTAGACATGGATTAATTAAAATGCACGATCTTCAAGTAAGCCTAAGGGGGATAACGACAGACGAGGTAATAGAATTAATGTCATTAGATAAAGAAGATATCATAAGTAATTATAATAAGATGGGCAAATATGAGGTTAAAGCCCTTATATTTAACTTTAATAACACCATTGCAGCAAATATAGAGGAAGGAAGCATAAAAGAAAGACTAGCTCAGGTGTATGTAATATGTGTAATAATAGATATACTTAACGGAGTATTGCCAGATATTTATAACAAAGAAGTAGAAGTATACTCGGTGGAAAAGGCAAGGAGAATTTTAAATGACTTTCCAATTAGAGCTAAAAAGGCAGATACTGTGGAGTTAAGATCTGCTAACTTAATTATAGCAGCTTACTGTTATGGCATAGCTAAGGGTATTAATTGGGTGAATGTAGCAGATATGTTATGCAATATGACACAATATCAAAATATAGCAGGCATGGGGTACATAAATGCATTCAAGTTGGCCAGATTGGATATAGATAAATTAAGTAGAGTTACACTGCTTGACTATGCTAAAAGCAATAGAGAGGTAGACAAACTATTTAGTATGCTTAATTACATATTTATGCAATCAAGTCCAACATTCGAAGGAGAGATTATTGGCAAGCTAATGGTGTCTGAGTCTGGTAACAGCTACACTGCAAGTATAGAACAAACACCAAATTCAAAATACTATCATTATATAATAGGCAGTGGATTTAAAATAGCAAGAGTACCTAAAGATCTATATTAAGATTGAATATAAGCAAGTGCAAAGAACTGCTAAGGGTTGGGGTAACGTATTAAGTTATATAAAAATACAACATAGTAAGGAAAGTCAGATTGGATATAATCTATTGAGACATATGGATTATATCCAATTTACTCATTAAAAACGACTTTAAAATAGTAAGAGTTAAATATATAGACGGGGGTCTTAACATGGCAAGATTAAGTATTATGCTGAAATTAGTGGTAAAGGACAAGGTTAAACCGGAGAACTTCTCACTAGACTACTTAGTATTTGATTACGAAGGCAACGAACTTCCAATTTGTCCTACTGGATATGGTATGTATATCATTGAAGAAGATG
>JAAYPG010000043.1 GCA_012519905.1 Clostridiales bacterium
ATTCTTTATAATAAAAAAACAAATTATTCTGTATCTTACTTTATTGATGATGATATAGATAAGATTGGAAAGAGAATAAGAAATGTAATGGTATATGGGCCTGTAAACCGTTTTAATGAAATTATAAAGGAACTACCTGTAAGTCAAGTTATTATAGCAATACCCTCACTTACTGAGCAAAGAGAAAGAGAAATATTAGAGATAGTTTCTAAGTCAGACATTAAAGTTAAAATCCTTCCTGATTTGATTTCAATCTTACAAAATGGAGCAAATTTATTATCAGCTGTAAGGGAATTTAAAGTAGAAGAGCTTATAGGAAGAAAGTCCGTTTCATTTGATGAAGACCAGATCAATACCTATCTGAATAAGAAGACTATTATGGTAACTGGTGGAGGTGGTTCCATTGGCTCTGAATTATGTCGTCAAATTGCTAGGTCAGGGCCCAAGCATTTAATTATAGTTGATAATTACGAGAATAATGCCTTTGATATACAGCAGGAATTAATTAGCCAGTACAACGATTCTTTAAAATTATCTGTTGAGATTGCCTCTGTTCAGGATAAAGATAAGATTGAAGCCTTATTCGGAAGATACAGACCTGAAATCATATTTCACGCCGCAGCCCATAAGCATGTATCCTTTATGGAGGACTGCACCGATGAAGCTATAAAAAATAATATATTCGGGACTTATTATACTGTCCATGCAGCCCATCGCTTCCAGGCTAAGAAATTTGTTCTTATATCCACAGATAAAGCTGTTAACCCGACTAGTATGATGGGAGCAAGTAAAAGAGTATGTGAAATGATTGTTCAAAGTATGAAGGATGTAAGCGCTACAAATTATATTACTGTACGCTTTGGAAATGTATTAGGCTCTAACGGTTCTGTTATTCCTTTATTCAGAAGACAAATTGAACAGGGGGGACCGGTAACCATTACGGACAAAAGAGCATATCGATATTTTATGACGATATCTGAGGCTGCACAATTAGTCTTAAGAGCTTGCTCTATGGACTCACAATCGGAAACCTATGTACTAGATATGGGGCAACCGGTGAACATACTATCATTAGCAGAGAATCTTATTCGTTTAATGGGTTATATCCCCTATAAGGATATCCCGATTGAGGAAATTGGAATCCGTCAGGGAGAAAAACTATATGAAGAGTTGTTAATGCATAATGATGATCTATCAGAAACTGAAAATGCCAAGATTTTTATTGAAAAGCATTATCATATGTCACAGGAGGAAATCGAAGAAAAATTAAAGATATTAAGAAAAGCACTTGAAACAAAGGATTTGGCACAGATTAAGGAGGCTTTAATTGCAACCGTACCAACCTTTCGTAAAAGTTAGCTATAGGAACCATATAGAATCCCTTTCATATATTAAATCTATGACGATATGAGAGGGGTTCTTGTACTTTTTATGGATTATAAAAGTGTAAAAAGATGTCTGGATATTACTTGCTCTATTCTTGGACTAATTATATTGCTACCACTTTTTCTTATTGTTGCTATATCAATTAAGATTGAATCCAAAGGCCCTATAATCTATAGGCAGTTACGTCTGGGATTACATGGGAGGGAGTTTACCATGTATAAATTCCGAACCATGTATATAGGTGCAGAAAAAGAAGGGGTATATGAACTAAAGGGAGATAAGAGGGTATTTAGAGTAGGCAGAATACTAAGATTAACCAGCATAGATGAGCTTCCTCAACTATTAAATATTTTAAAAGGAGAAATGTCATTTATCGGGCCTAGGCCTCCTCTTACATATCATCCCTGGCCCTTTTCTGAATATACAGTAGCACAGAAAAAACGCTTCATGGTGCTTCCGGGTATTACAGGCCTGGCTCAAATTCATGGGAGAAAGGACATGGATTGGGAAAGACGAATAGAGTATGACCTAGAGTATGTTGATAAGCAAAGCTTTCTTCTTGACTTAAGAATTATATTTTCTACTATCTTTAAGGTACTCTCTATGAACAATAATTTGAATGTGAGGGAAACAGTAAAACAGAAAAGGGATTATCCATATTTAACGCTTATGTATGCAACTAACGATAGGACAATTGCCAAGATAGCTGAAGATAGCGGTGTTGATTGGATAATGATAGATCTAGAGATAATAGGGAAGAAAGAGCGTCAAGGACATCTGGATACTTTGATTTCAAATCATAAGATAGAAGATATAAAGAAAATTAAAGAAAGTATAAATAAAGCAAAAATCATAGTAAGAATCAATCCCATATATCAAGGCTCAAGGGAAGAGATTAACAGAGCGATTAAAGATGGGGCTGATATTATTATGCTGCCATTCTTTAAAACAAAAAAAGAAGTAGAAGAATTTATGCATTATGTGGATGGAAGAGTAAAAACATGCTTACTATTTGAAACCCCTGAGGCAGTTGAGAATATTGACAAGATCTTAAATGTACCCGGTATTGATTATGCTCATATAGGAATAAATGACCTTCATATTGGCTATAAGAGAATATTTATGTTCTCATTGTTAGCAGATGGTACTGTTGAAGCTATATGTAATAAATTTAGAGAGAAAAAAATTCCCTATGGCTTTGGAGGTATTGCAAGGCTAAGACAAGGGCTGCTACCAGCGGGATATATAATAGGTGAAATTTATCGCCTAGGTTCTAGTATGGTTATTGTTTCCAGAAGCTTTTGCAAGGTCGGTAGAATGGACAATTATGAGTTGATAGAAAAAATATTCAAAGAAGGAGTTCAAGAGGTTAGAAGCTTTGAAGAAAAAATTCGTAAGAAGGATTATAGATACTTCATTATTAATCAAAAAAGACTAAAAAAGAAAGTGGCTGAGATAGAAGAAAATCTAAAAAAAGGGAGGGAGGCCGTATGAAGCTTTTGCTTACCGGAGCTTTTTCATATACACCCGACCAAATTAAAGAGTTAGAGGAGATAGCTGGCCAAGTAATCTATATAAGGGATGAGAGAGCTAAGATTACCATAGATGTATCTGATATAGATATGGTCGTCTGTAATGGCTTGTTCTTATATCATCCCATTGTTAAATTCAAAGAGCTTAAATTTATTCAACTAACCAGTGCAGGCCTAGAAAGAATACCTATGGACTATATTAAAACAGTAGGTATTCAAGTGGAAAATGCTAAAGGAGTATATAGCATTCCTATTGCAGAATGGGTAATTCTAATGATTTTACACTTATATAAAAAAAGTAAAACATTTAATCATCAGCAGTCTAATCATGAATGGGTAAAGCAGTACGACCTATTGGAGTTAAGTGGTAAAACAGCAATAATCCTTGGCTTTGGAAGCATAGGCCAGGAAGTGGCTAAAAGATTAAAGGCTTTTGATGTAACTGTTATAGGAATTGATCTGACCCTAATGGACACGAAGTTAGCCGATGAATTTTATGCATATGATAGATTGGATAATATTTTAGAAAGAGCAGATATTCTTATTCTTACACTACCTATTACAAAGGAAACCTATCATCTAATAAATAGGGAGAGATTATCTAAGCTTAAGGCTTCATCAATATTAATCAATGTATCCAGGGGAGCCTTGATTGATGAAGGGGCTTTAATTAAGGCCATAAATAATAAAAGACTTTATGGGGTTGCCCTAGATGTATTTGAAGAAGAGCCTTTAAGTAAAGAGAGTCCCTTATGGGATTTTGAAAATGTAATAATAACACCTCATAACTCCTTTGTCTCTGATAAAGTGGCAGATCGTTTATATACCCTTATCAAAGAAAATATGGTTATTTTTATAGACCAGTATAAGAGGAATAGGCATAAGAAAAAACTAGATAAGCGATATTCCTATTGTATCGTTACGACAATATCCAGCTCTATTGATAACTGGATTAAGCCTTTTTTGCCTCTTTATAACAGGCATGGCTTTGATATAACAGTAATATGCAATATGACCCCTGAATATAAGAAAGAGCTATTAAAGAAATACCCCTATGTAAA
>JAAYPG010000044.1 GCA_012519905.1 Clostridiales bacterium
TATGTAGATAAGGTTATAATGCACAAAATATATTTAGATGGAGTAATAAAAAGCTAAGCCATAAAGCAAAATAAACCCGGGTAAACCTAATAGACCATTTGATAAAATGGTAAAAGCATTAAGTCCAACAGAAATCTGGTAGCCACTTATGGTAAGAATAAAATCAAGTAGATAAATCCCAGCAGAACCAACACATGCACGAAGAAGGAAGTCAACAACTAAATCCATTCTCTTCCTAAAGATGCAGACTCCGATAAAAGCTAAGCATACTACAATAATTATGCCTAATATAATGCTTTCCATATTCCTCACCACTATTCCTTCTATAATTCTTACTAGAGAACAAAATACATATATATCAATAATACAACCTATAATATTTATATACTATTTTATCCAAAATATTCTAAGTAAAAGAATAATTGGTTAATACTTTGACTATACTATAAACATAATACTAGGAAAAGTGATGGTGAAAATGAGAATATTCTCCAGAAAGAAACGACCCCATGAGGATCTGCTGATAAAAGAAATCAATAAAACCAAACATGCCTTAGAAGCAGCATACTCACAATTTGAATATGTGGTTGACCCTGATCTAATAGACAGCTGCATTTACGAGTTAAATGCCATTCAGAAAAGATATAAATATTTATTAAAGCAAGCTAAGGCCTCTGACAAAAGTTATGTTGAGTCAAAATCCTAAATTGATAATGCATCCTAAAACAGGCAGTCCATCAAAATCATGGTCTGCCTGTTTTTCATCATATGTACCTTAATAATATTCCTTTGTATCTTAAAAACTCTCTTATGTAAGTTCCTTAAAGCAATATCTTTAGTATTTCAAAATTTCTCCTTAGTATATGGCTTTATGCTATGAACCCTCGGCTCTTATTTCCGGGATCAACATATGTTTCATTTAATGTTCCCTTGCCGTAGGTTAAGCCCGCGTATAGCTGCTGCGTGTTGCGCATCATAGGACCGCTTGTGTCAAGCTTGCTTACCCCCTCAAATCCTGTCAATAGCTTCTTCAATATAACTTTTGCACTCTGCAGGGTAAGAGGATTCTGTTTTACTATAGCCCTTATTATCTGTTTGCTGGTATATAGATAAAGGCTAAGCAAATCGTAGGATATCTTATATCTGTAATCTAAGGAAGCCATAAGTTCACTAACATATTTTTGAGCACTCTTAAGCTCCTTATCAAACTTACTTAAATCATTCTTCTCATACGACTTCTCAGCATCTTCAATTCTTGCCAAAGTCATTTCATAGAGAATTACAACTAATTCACTTCTAGATGCCTGACTAATCCGGGCAGTAAAGGATTGAATCATTTCTTTCGTCATATTATATTTCCTCCCACATTATCTGTAGTATCATAAGCGCTGTGATTCTTGTTTTACTGCTGTAATAAGGATAGTACATTCTGTGGTCTCATATTAGCCTGGGCTAGCATGGATGTTCCAGCTTGGGCAAGAACATTTTTCTGTGTAAACTCAGCCATTTCCTCTGCCATGTCTACATCCTCAATACGAGACAAAGCCTCGGTCATGTTCTCGGATGTTACATCTAGGTTGGATATGGAGTGTTCTAAACGATTCTGATATGCGCCAAGCTTTGATCTAATGGCTGAAACTTCATTTATTGCAATATCAAGAAGCGTAATAGCCCTCTGAGCTCCATCTGCTGTACCTATATTTACCTTATCCACGCCAAGTGTCTGAGGTGTTACCTTTGGTATCCTGATTGACATGATTTGTCCTTCATTGGCACCAATTTGAAGGTCCATAGGCCCTGCGTCAAGAACGGATACTGTTATAGGTTGTTCTACTCCATCATCTGTTACCTCAGCCTTAGGAGGTTCTGTATCTCCACTTGGTGTTGTAGTAACTTTTACATCTTCAAACTTTGTCTTTACAGTACCTGGATCTACTTCAAAAACCATCTTAAAGTTATTACGATCTGATACAGTGACTTTGTTGCCACGGATTGACATTGTTGCCGTGTTCTCAAACAATGATTCTGGCTTAACTTTACTAAAGTCAATCTCTGCCTCAGCATCAGTACCGATTGCTTTGGCTCCGGCTACACTTAAGCCCAATAGAGCAGCTAATTCTGGGCTATCACAATGAATATTAATCTTCTGATCTGAACCATAATCTCTAGACACAAAAATCAATGCGTCCTCATGCTCTAGAGACTTACTGGTATACCCCGCCAGTTCAAGGTTTTCTTCCGTAGAAGGTTCTAAATCTGGATCTGCAGCAAATACATTTATATCTACATTATCACAGGCATCTCTTAATTTCTGAAATACCTCATCCACAGTATCTCCCACATTTACTTTTACTGTTTCTCCATTCACATTGATAGATCCAGCTTCTTCTTTTGAGATTTTTCTTGTAGCGCTAGTATGAGCATTTCCTTCTGCATCTTCAAGATTTATTTTCATACCAACTATAACAGCCTGTCTAGCATCCTTAGTTATCTTAAGGGCATAATCACCCACCTCAACCGCATCAGATAAGGAGACCAAGCTAACACTATTATTACTGGAGAAAGATTTTCTATCAATATTACCATCCAGTAGAGTCATGGTGTTAAATTCTGTAGTTTCTGAGATACGAGTAATTTCCTCATTTAATTGATCTATTTCTGCCTGAATAGCAATTCTATCCTCGGTGGTATATATACCGTTAGCCGACTGAACAGATAACTCTCTCATTCTTTGAAGCATGGCTTCGACTTCTACAAGGGCACCCTCTGCTGTCTGTATAACCGATATACCATCAGAAGCATTTCTTGAAGCCTGTTCCAAGCCAGCTATCTGTGTCCTCATTTTCTCTGAAATAGCAAGCCCAGCTGAATCATCCGCTGCACTATTGATACGAAAGCCAGAGGATAATCTCTCTAAGCTGGCATCCAGTAGCCTATTGGTTCTGTTAAGTTGGTTATTAGCTTTTAGGGCTGAAATATTATGGTTTATTCTCATTTATGTTCACATTCCTTTCTTCTGGGCTGCCATACCCCTCCTTGAACGAATGGACAGCAATTATTCTATATATCCTTTCAGCTACTTCCCTGTGGCCGAATTAATTATGTAATTACGCTACTGCACTATCAACTTCCTCTGCAGACCGAACCATATGAATCATAGCCTTTGCAAGCCGATATAATACTCTTTCAGTCTCAGGACTTTTGTCTCCTTCTGAGTCCCAGGAGTTTTGATGTGAGTAGATGGAATCAGATGCCTGCTGTAAGCAGAAATTCAACTGCTTTATAGTTATATTTTCTTCCTGGGCTACCAATTCTAATGGTTCTGTTAGATTTTCTAATATCTTAAGGCTTCCTATATGATCACAGGCTATGTAACCACTAAGCTTGTTTTCCTTTAAGGATGCTTCTGCTTTTATATTACCTAACTTCTCAGATAAAAGCGTTACTGCAACCTTTCCTCCTGATGCCTTTCCTCGAATAATTGTCAGGTTTACATTAGTAATCTTACCTGATGCTTCTATTGGTATCTGATAAAACTCACGCTTTGCCAGATTCGTTAGAAAATGCATCTCCATACCCATGCTCTTTAGCTGAGAAAGCCTATTAGAATCCATGTGGTCTCCTAGGGTTTCTTCTTCTATGAGAGCCTTCACTTCCTGCTCCAGCTCTTCATATGCCGAGACCATGGTTTCATTGTCTATTAATGTATCGGACAATTCGATATTATTCTTAAGCCTAGTTAGAGATTTATCTTCATTTTCATTATCCATTTCACCTTTTATTCCAAATAGCTTTTTAAATACTGTCCCACTATTGCTTAAGAGGTGTCCTGCCATCATTAGATTAGTTGTGGTGCAAGGAAGCTTTAAATTATTTAGTAAGCGAATAGCTTGGTCGCTATTGCTTAAAACCTCTTGCATCTTACTTAATCTTTCATAATGATATGATTGATCTTCGCTGGAATCTGTCTTTAACCCATTTATATAATCTAATAGCTGCTCAGTAGGCATGTTGCCTATGGTTTCCCAAATGCTATTATGATCCAGCACTTCTCCTTCCGGCCTAAGACTCATATTCTGAATATTCTTATGAAGCTGATCTAGCTTTTCAGGTGTCAAGCTATTGACTAGTTCTTTAATGATAGCATTCTGAAGCTCCTCCTGTGTTGATGTTTCAGGGGAATATTCATCTGCTCCATATATAATATCCCATTGACTATTATCATGAAATATAGCTCCTAGTTGATCGGTTATGGATTCACTTGTAGATGAAAGCTCCTGTAAGCTTCCAAACTCATCATTAACCCTATAATCCATTCCACTTCTTTTACTTGTTCTGAGGGCCATAAGTAGATGGTTCAATGTTACCTCTTGGCCAGATTTTATTAGGGTACCAACTGCTGCCCCGTCAGATTTCTCTATATGATGGAGCAATCTATATATTCCTATATAAGCTTTTCTTTCGTCCTCAGATAGGCCCTCCTTCTGCTCTAGCTTATAGAGATATGAGCTATATTTATCAAGGGATGAATGTCCCTGCTCCTTCAAAAGCTCTATATGGCTATTTAGCTTATCTATGGGAACATCTAAGGGATTAAGCCCATCCTTTATTATCTGAATTGCTACTGCTGGATTCAGGTTCTTGATAAGATAATTAACACTTAGATCATAGGCCTTAACCTCATCTATGGCTTCCTTTGTTATTTCCATTCTGTTATAGCCTAAGATTCTAATAGCCCTCTGATTATACTCTGTGTTCTCAATCCCCATCTCCTCCATGAGGGAGCTGATATTTGAAAAGGCCTTCTGAATGCTATCTCCATACTCTGGTCTAGGCTCAGTAAATAAGGTCTCATAAGCCTCCCTTGCCTTATCCAGCTCAGTGATAATATCTCTACCAGCTGTCAACAGACTCGATACTGTCTGCTCCCTTCTATCAATTAGGGTCTTTCCAAGAACATGGGCAGGGATAACCTTCAGCTCGTCCATTGTTTCTGATGTTAATTGTAAGAGCCTTAGCCTAGCTTCATCTGAATCTACTTTTGCTTGATTGTAAAGCTCTTCATAGTAGATTTTCTCTTCAATTCGTAATCTTTCAACAACCTTTTCTAAGCTCTCCGTCTCTATATGAAAACCCTTGTTTTCCATGCGCCTGGCCACTTCCAAGGTCATTTTTAAGCGTATCTCTTCCAGCTGCCTTTTTGCAGTAATTACTTTACCCTCATAATCAGGAGGTAGCTCTTCTCTTGTTACATCTTTTCTTGTGGATATATTCTCACTACGCTGCCCTATAAGATTCTTAATAGTAATTTCCCTATCTGCCTCGACAGTCTGAATGATCTCATCCTCATTAATGGCATGAATATCCTCTAGCAATTCTGTCAATCTTTCCTCGGTCCCCTTATCCTTGCTCTTTATTATTCTGCCATCAACATAAGGCTTGTCATGGTCAATTAGGACTACATCCCCGGGAAGATCTCCCGCCTTCATACCACTTATAATCCTGTCGAAAATCTTATCTTTACTATAGTTTTGTGTTAAGTCCTTAAGACCTGTCAAAAGACTGATATTGTCCGTAGTCAAGGGTATGTTATTCTCTATAAGCCACTTGGAATCATTTAGAATGTCATTATCCTTTATATCTGAGGAGTTACCAATAATTTCACTAACCTGAGGAAGCAGCTTAGTCCATTCACTATCTGATAATACTCTGACTGCTTGATTATTCTGTTTACTAAATTTGGCTTTATAAAGATTTTCAATAGTTGGCTTTAGCTCGTTTTTAAATAGATATAATATATCCTTCTTGTCCATATGAGGGATACTTTCACTTAAATCCAATGCCTTATTAATTCGCTCTATTGAAACATTACTAACTGGTAGATTCTCATCTTCCATTCTTCTCTTTATATAGTTGTCATCTATCTTATTAGTATCTTTTTTCTCTTCTTTTCTTTTATTTGAAGCTATTTCCTTGCTTTTATTTGTATAATCCTTAATCATCTCTACTGTAAGGGCTAGGGCCTCAATAGTTAAATCCTCAGCCATAAAGCCTTCCTCTGAAAGCATCTTATAGTCTTGGACTGTCATTCTATTTAGAATTCCCTCTATCAAGCTTTTTGTTTTGTTAAAAGCATCATTATTTCTTTGCAAAACTGTATTATATTTCTTTCTTGATAATATAATATTTTTGTCCCTATCAGGACGTCTTAAGGAAACCCTTGGGGTGTAAAAAGCCTCCTCATCCGCCTTTTTACTATCAAGAGTTTTGTCTTTTTCATTTTTTTCTATATTAGCTTTAATTTCCTGCGACTGTCGCAGTATCTCTAAAAGAGTATCTACTCCGCTATCCTTATTAATCTTTATCATCCAGATATTCAATCCTTCCGGCTGTCTTTTATATTATTTTCTTTATGTTTTTTAAATGTCTGCTATAATATGCCTTAATAAAGGTTACAGTTTATATTTCGGCTATAAAAAGATAAAACTTAATGCTAGCGACTAAAGACTTACTATAAATAAATGCAATTATAACTTCTTATGGTATCCTAAAATGAATAGACTTTAATTAGCATTAATCTAATACTACTATTATGGAGGTAGAAATGTTTAAAAAAAGATTTAAGCTATTCGTATTGTTAAGCTTGTTCTCAATTATGGTAATTATAAATGTGAGCTGCGACCGACCATCAATACAAGAATCCCAGCAGAGTTTATTTGATGAATTTATAAATGAACTTTTTGTTGAACAAGTTCAATCAGATACCTTGTCATTAAACTATACTCTTGCGCGCCCTGAGGATTATGGTATCCAACATGCCGAAACCACTCTTGGTGAATATAGCATCGAGCATATGAAAGAAGAGCTTGTAGCTACAGAACAGTATCTACATGATCTTCGTAAATTTAATTATAAGGAGCTAACTGCTGACCAACAATTGACCTATAATATTCTGGACCGTTACCTTGAGCTGGAACTTCAATTAGGTAATTATTTATATTACTTAGAAAGCCTCGGGCCCACCACAGGATTACAGGCCCAGCTACCAATCCTGCTTGCTGAATATAACTTTTACGATAGGGACGATATAGATAGATACTTAGAGTTACTTGCTTGTGTGAAGAACTACTTTGAAGATGTGGCCGAGTTTGAGAGGGAGAAATCAAAGCAGGGTCTATTTATGACAGATGCTGTTGCTGATAGTATAATAGAGCAATGTATGGCTTTTATTGAAAGTCCAGAGCAGAATTTTTTAATCGAATACTTTAATGAGAAAATCGAATCCTTTCCTGGGCTTACTAAGAAAGAGAAGGACTCCTATAAAGAAAAAAATCGTCGGGGTATTTTAGAATATGTTATTCCATCCTACCAGATGCTTATCCAGGTCCTTGAGGAGCTTAAGGGAACTGGCGTAAACGATAGCGGCTTATATTATTATCCTGAGGGTCAGTCATATTATGAATTAATTGCTAAGATTAAGACCGGCTCAGATAGAAGTATGAAGGATATTATAGAAATTATTGATACCACTATAGGAGACGGTATCATAGAAATAACAAAGCAGACCTTATCAGATCCTATGATATTTGAGAAGCTTGAGTCATTTACATCCTTTCCCTTAACAGACCCAGAGGTCATCCTAGAGGATTTGAAGACAAATATACTTGAAGACTTTCCTCCACCTGTGGATGTAAATTGTAATATAAAATATGTCCACGAATCTTTATCTGACTACCTAAGCCCTGCCTTATATATTATACCTGCCATCGATAATTATATGGACAATAATATCTACATTAATGGAAATGATCAAGAAACCCTAGCAACAATATACACAACAGTTGCACATGAGGGCTATCCCGGACACCTTTATCAAAATGTATACTTTAGAAGTAAAAATCCTGCCCCTATAAGAAACCTACTATCTTTCACAGGCTATGATGAAGGCTGGGCAACCTATGTTGAGTACTACTCCTACGGATACTCTGGTATCGATAATGTTTTGGTTAATTTATTAGAAGTAAATAGCGAGATAATTCTTTTGATGTATGCCAGAGCGGATATAGGAATTCATTATGAAGGCTGGAACAAGTCCAAGGCAGTATCCTATATAAAACAATTTGTTGGTGATGAAGCTGTTGCTACAGAAATATATGAGGTTCTTTTAGAAGAGCCAGCAATATATCTTCCCTATGCAATTGGATATCTGGAAATCAAAGAATTAAGGAATAAAGCGCAAGATGCCAAGGGCGATGAATTTAATATAAAGGATTTTCATAAATTTATGCTGGATATAGGTCCGGCGCAGTTTAGTGTGATTGATGATCATATGGAAGTATGGCTAAACAGTGAGGAGAACATTTTACAGGGTGATATTTCAAATTAAAAGGGCTCTTTCAAAGTTAAATATAGAGGATGCTGATATCAGCATCCTCCTATTTTTAAATTTTTATTTGCTCCCTGCCAATTTCCTATTGAAGGAGTTTGAAATAATATATAATCTACTTCTTATTTAGCTAATCTCTGCTCCTGATGGCATCTCTTTTTCTGGTACCATTAGGGCTAGGTTACCATCCGCATCCTCTGCACATAGGATCATTCCCTCTGATAAGAGTCCTGCTAATTTAGCAGGCTTTAGATTTACCACTACCATAACCTTCTTTCCTACCATCTCCTCAGGAGTATAATAGGCTTTAATACCTGATACAATTTGCTTAACCTGGGAGCCAATCCTAACCTGAGAGCACAAGAGCTTCTTAGATTTCTTAACCTCTTCACAGGCTATGACTTCACCAACCTGAAACTGAAGCTTAGTAAAATCATCAAAGGTGATTTCAGCCTTTGGCTCTATATCTATTACAGCTGAAAGCTCACTCTTTTGGTTTGTATCATCTGCTTGATTTTTATCTGTTCCTTCTGCATCCTTCTTAGAAGCCTCCACCTTTTCTAAGACTTCCTTTATATCCAACCTTGCAAATAATATCTCAGGCTTGTCAGTTACCTTGGTTCCTGAAGGGTATAGACCAAAGCTGTTGATGTCCTCAATTGCTCTCTCCTTGGCAGATAGCTGAGCAAAGATTCTTTCTGCTGTCTCAGGCATAAAGGACTTTAACAGACTTGTACCAATACATATACTTTCAACCAAGTTATATAATACGGTTTCAAGGCGGGCTTTTTTATCCTCTTCCTTCGCTAGTATCCAAGGCATTGTCTCATCAATATATTTGTTGCAGCGCTTAAATAGATTAAAGATTTCTGTCAGAGCATCGGCAACCCTTAATTTCTCCATCTTTGCAATTACCTTAGCCGGTGTATCTAGCACAAATTTCTTTAACTCATCATCCACAGGCTCATATACCTTGCCATCACTAACTATTCCATCAAAATATTTATTTGACATTGATATTGTACGATTTACAAGATTACCAAGGGTGTTAGCTAGCTCTGAATTTATTCTTTCAACCAATAGCTCCCAAGTAATTATTCCGTCATTGTCATAAGGCATCTCATGAAGGACAAAATACCTTACGGCATCTACTCCGAACAGTTTCACTAAATCATCAGCATATAAGACATTGCCCTTTGATTTGCTCATCTTGTCTCCTGAACTACCCTGCAGAAGCCATGGATGACCAAATACTTGCTTTGGAAGGGGAATATCTAATGCCATAAGCATTATAGGCCAATATATAGTATGGAATCTTAATATATCCTTGCCGATAAGATGAATATCTGCAGGCCAATATTTTTTAAACTGCTCACTGCTATTACCGTCCGCATCATAGCCAATTCCAGTTATATAATTGCTTAAAGCATCCAACCAGACATATACCACATGCTTATCATCAAAGTCCACTGGAATACCCCATTTAAATGAGGTTCTAGAGACACATAGGTCTTGAAGTCCAGGTATAAGGAAATTGTTCATCATCTCATTTTTTCTAGATTCAGGTTGAATGAATTCCGGATTATCCTTTATATGAGCAATTAATCTGTCTGCGTATTTTTTTAGCTTAAAAAAGTACGCATCCTCCTTAGCATGCTGTACCTCTCTGCCACAATCAGGACACTTACCATCCTTAAGCTGTGATGAGGTGAAGAAGGATTCACATGGAGTACAATACATTCCTTCATAAAAACCCTTATAAATATCTCCCTGATCATACAGTTTCTTAAATATCTTCTGTATCTGTTTTACATGGTCAGGGTCAGTAGTACGGACAAATTTATCATAGGTTGTATTCATCAAATCCCATATATCCTTTATTTGTCCAGCAACATTATCTACATACTCCTTTGGACTTATCCCAGCATCTTTGGCTGCCAGTTCAATCTTTTGTCCATGCTCATCGGTTCCTGTCTGTAGATACACATCATAACCTTCCCATCTTCTGAACCTGGCAATACTATCAGCCAATACAATTTCATATGTGTTCCCAATATGAGGCTTGCCTGATGTATATACTATGGCAGTTGTAATATAATATGGCTTTTTACTCATGTTTTTCTTCCTTTCAGTTCATTTCATCTAAATTTCTAAAACTTCTTGATATACGAAATAGATCATTTTATTGTAATAGGACGCTTTTTCCTATAACAAAAAAACTCCCATCTTTAATATATAAAGACGAGAGATTATCCCGTGGTACCACTTTATTTCACCCATGTCTTACGATCATAGGCCTTAGTCACTGCATATACAGCCCAGCATGATAACGGATGCCGCCGTCACAGCCTAAGAATATCTTCCTCGGTGTGCTGCTCCGAGACCATCTTCGTCAGCTTCTGCTCATCCCCCTTTCTCAGCTACCAGGGTTCTCTGTCGATTGCTCCACTGATTACTCTTCTCTTCATTGCTTTTTTCGTTATAGTTATGACAAAGTATAGCACGCAATTTACGCTTTGTCAAACAATACTAATAATGCAAAATCAAGGTGTGTATGCTATACTGTTACTATCTAATAAGGCTAAATTAAAGGAGATCCCTATGAAGCAAAGTATTATTAATTATAAAAAAACAGGACCTATAGCTATTAGTTTATTCCCACTTATATTAGTAATATTCCTTTTACTTGGCGGTTGTGCAAAAAAAGATATTATTATTCCTGAAAGCACTGATTATAATGTTAATCCTATTGACACAGGCTCTATTGATGAAAGCAAAGCCGATGATAAAATCCTTGATAACCCCTCTATTGAAGATGATGATTCTATAGATGCAGGACTTATCCACGCCCCCGA
>JAAYPG010000045.1 GCA_012519905.1 Clostridiales bacterium
GTAACCGCTTAGAAAACTCCATGATGAAAGCAAGATAAAAAACATACCTTATATTAACATAATTGGATTGTCAGGGTGCTGCACTTTTCTTGTCATTTTGATGCATTTCCTATTGACAAAACACACCAATATTTCTTTCGAAATAGTAAGCTTTTGCATGTAATCTAGTTCTATTAGTATCATATGAGATCTTAATCTCTGTATTAGGAAGTTGTGATAACCTAAGTATGGCTTTATAGTCTGATGCACCCATATATGATGTGGTAATAATTCTAAGCTTCTTAGTCCTGGTAAATTCCGCTAAATCATCGTATATAAGTACAAGCCCACTATATTTAATAAAGGATACTATAAAATCTATCCTATCAGCAGTCCTGATTTCCCTACGTAGTTCACTTTCAAGGGTAGGTCCATTGTAGCCAGTAAATAGAGTGCTAGAAGATATGGATGTTTTTGGTCTATCCCTTATTAATTTTTTTAGCACATCTTCATCATCATGCACTGCCAATATCTCTAGGAAGTTTTTCTCGCCTTCAAAGAGTATTTCATTGCCTATTTCCTTATTAAGTTTTTCTACGAACTCTATTTTTTCTTCATCCTTCTTCTCTGATAATATTTTTCTTAATATCTTATAATATGCAGTGGCTAATACTCTAGCCGTTTCACTTGAATCTACTTTTCTTGTTGCATTATGTAATTCTGATATTTGATTTTTTAGTTCACTATCCAATAATTTCTCATAAAGACCTAAATCCATAAAATTCCCCTTTCCCTAAACGCCTATTGAATTTGCTATCATTATACCATATTATGGGGGAATCCTTCAGATAACCTCCTTTCCGGACAAACAAAAAAGCGGCCCAGACTTTTATATCTAAACCACTAGAATTTTGATTCTATAATTTTTTATTTTTAATTTTATTACTGATGTGACGTACTTTATAAAAAATGTGTCTTAAGCTACAATGCTGAAATTGATATAATCGCATCTTTTCCATCTATTTTTGATTTAAAATTATACACTGGCTGATAAAAACCTTTAGTATCGAGAATATATGATAGGCTTATATCTTCTACTTGTATCGCATTTACATCTTCAGACTTATATAGATTAAATTTTCCTTGTTCTAATTCTTTATAAGCTTCTTCTTTACTTTTAATGGACGTATCTCTTACCTTTTTATACTTGATTATACTATTACTTATTTGTTTTATACTATCATCGCTATAATATTCAGCAATTATATTTCCATTTGTTATATACTCACCATCAACATAATTATCTATAGACCATTCATATATTCCTTCATTATTTATATCATCAATCCTACTAAAAATTGCTCCATTGGGAAGAATGATATCAAATTCTTCTAAAATTCTTATTAAATTCCCTTCATCGGTATTAGCTCTTTCTATTCCTTCATATTTTATTGAAAATTACTATCAATAAAATCCAATATTTCATTTTTATATTTATCATTGTAATCCAAAAAAACATTAGCATGTTCACTGCTAGTGACTGTTACTAACTTCTTATTATTAATAGAAATTGATTTATATATATCCTCTCCCATAAAATATGGCGTGACAGAATCATTCTTACTATTAAATATCAAAACAGAGACCTTAGTTTTAGATGTATATTTAGTAACATCTGCATCATCATAACTAAATCCTAATTTGATTTTATTAACAATATTTCCTGTATTTAATAAGAACTCTAACGGAAGTCCTGTATTCATTTCTTCCATTTCCTTTTTAAGCATATAGCTCATACTGCTAATTGGACAATCTAATATTGCTACATCAACTACTTCATTTACTTTTTCATCCCCTAAGGCTATTCCAACTGTTGCTCCTCCAAAAGACGTTCCCCATAGTATTAGTTTATTATCTTTATTTACCTTCTTAACATACTCAATATAATCCTTTAAATCTTCACTCTCTAAGTATCCAAAGGTAGTGTATTTTGCAATATTCTCTCCTGAACTTCTTTGGTCATAAGCAATTACATTATATCCTTCATCTAAGAAAAACTGTGCTACAGGATAAGTGGTTAATCGGTTGCCACCTAACCCATGTACAAGTATTACAGTATCTTTATTCTTATCTTTATTTTCATTGTTTTTGGCATAAATATAATCTGCTGGGATAATATGTTCATCTAAAGAAGATTTTAGTTCCATTTCTTCAATTTTATAACTTTTCTTAAATACTTCATAGTCTAAACTGTATGTTTGAAAAAAATCATCTGATACAGCTGCAGTCCCTTCATTTGTTACTAATTGAGTACTACCTCCAAATACTAAATTACCTATATAGTATGTTCCTCCCAACGCGCCTATTAAGACAATTATTAAAAATGCTAATATTCCTTTTTTAAAAATACTCTTTTTATTTTTCAATTTTTATCCCCCTCTGGAATTAAACTTAAATATGTTCTTTGGCTCTGTTTACACAAATGCTATTTAGACATTTGTAAGCCACTTTAGGATATTTAAAACATCGTAATAGCACAACATTTATTGTTTTACATCATCTATAATAAAAAGAGTAGGTATTATACCGATTTCTACAATGACGTATAATATAAATAATGTGAATTAGCTCTGCAGTATATTTTATTCTCCTAAAGTTAATTTAATAAGTTACTTTACAGGATACTTAGAAAACAAATCCATTATATTCAGACCTTTTTTATACTGTATAAGATCATTACATTTATATAATAAGTCAATTACTTTTTTGCTCATATTACCCCAATTTAATTTTACATTCTTATATTGTTGAAAAGTACTAAGTTCCTCAATTTGAGTATCAAGGTATCCGTTATGATGAGCCATTTCCTGATAAGAACATAGTGTTTTATATGTGCCAAAAGTACTGTTATCTCCGATTCCTACGTCATCTGCATAGGAACATAGCGCAAACATTTCTAATTGTGAAGCACTATTGGGGTCAACTTCATTAATATTGACATTATAAGTAACTGTTTTTCCGCCATAATTTGTTTCCACATAAATAACCGGGTTCTCTTGAGTTGAACATTCCGCATATTTTGCTTTCATTGCCCAGAAACGATCAGTACCCGGTTCATTAATCATAGTAAGTCCTAGTACTTCCCCGTCTTCTTGCTTTTCTACTTTCTTGGATGTCACAGACATATGCCCCATAAAGTTATTGCTGGCTTTCTGTTTTTTGGAGTATGAACCATTTATATATCCGCCATATTGATTGTTTACACCTGATATCATCATATTTCCCTCCTTTTGAAAATCCTTCCGCTTTAACCATATGTTATTCATGTGCTGATTCAAAATGATATCAATAACAAATACTATATCGTAAAAAATTTGTTATAACTTTAATGAGCTATAGAACTAACCTTTAGTTCGCATTATACTACTAATACGCAACTAATTATCATCTTAAAAATAATTATACTAAATAATTGTAAATTATTAAAGAACCAAAATCTTTACTTCTCATGCACTGCTTACAACAATTAAATCCTAATTACTCTAAGCAATGCAC
>JAAYPG010000046.1 GCA_012519905.1 Clostridiales bacterium
CCAGCTTCTCTATTACACTTGTATTGTCATTATTCTCTCTAGTGGCATCCTTAAGCTCCTTAACAGATGATAGCCCAAGCTCCTTAAGCTCCACATTCTTCTCAACTACAGAGCCAATCTTTATACTGGCCTCAGCCGTCTCTTTGATATTCTCACCAAGAAGCGTTACGCTCTCCACACTATCCACAGTATCTCTGAATTGCTCATCTGATTGCATCGCCATCTGCGAGATAGCATTTGCCACCTCTGATGTGGCTTGAGATACAAAGCTAGAGGATTCGTTCAGATTTCTTGCATAATTGTGCAACTTATCACTGGAATTTATCATCGTCTTGACAATCTTATTTAGACTATCTATAAGAATATTTACCGAGTCACCCAGTAGCTTCATCTCATCATTGGTCTTTATATGTATCTTATCAACTGTCAAATCCCCCTGGGAAATGCTTGATAATGCTTTAGATATCTTATTAATTGGTCTTATAATCTTATCGGTAAATATAATGATCAAAAATAATGCTATGGCCAATACTACTACCACACCAACCATATTATAGAACAAAATAATATTAGAACCTCTGGCCAGCTCTTGGTCATATATAACTGCACTTACTATCCAGTCCCAATGGGGAAAATATTTTGAATAGACGGTCTTACTATCAGTTATTAAGCTTACATCCTCTTTAAGGGCATAATTTAGAGTTCCGCCACCTGACTTGGCAGTATCTATAATATCCTGAACTATAAGTCTGCCATCATGTGATTCCAAATCATAAATATTCTCATCTAGAAATGGATGAGATATGATATCACCCTTAGAGTTAATAATAAAGAAATAACCTGATTCACCTAAATCAATCGCATGGTTAGCAAATACACTATTGACAGTCGCTGAGCTTTGAGCATCATTTTCTTCAGTAGTTGCCCCAGACAAGGCATCTTCGCCCTCGCTAGTAGCACCAGATAAACCATCTATAGAAGTCTTGGTCAGATCCCCTATAGAGGCCAGAGAGGCCTGCATAGCCTGCTCCTCTGTCTCCACTGAGACGCATCTAAGGTATAACGATAATTTCGGTTTATTTCAACCATAGTAGATTCGATGGCATTTTTTAATATAATCTGGTTGGATTGTGATAATTCTCTCTTGGAAATAAAGAAATTCAATAGAGAAATCCCAACTAATGATGTAATAATAATCAATGACACCAGAAAATAAATCTTTTTCCTTATACTATCTAACTTAAGTACTTTCATTCCTATTTCTCTCTCCTATCTTGTGTGCTTCCCTGTATATAATCTTACTACTGTCATCCCCTTAGACCCCCGGTACTATCTTCCCCTGGTACTATCTTCCCCTGGTACCAGGTACCGATTTCCGTACCTGGTACCAGGGGAAAGCGATATCTACCTCCCCGGTACCGGGTACGATGTTTGGTACCCGGTACCGGGGAAGTAGGGGAAAGTCTACTCCTTATTAAACCAAAACTCTCTTACAAGTGCTATCAGAACTGCTATCATTCCCCCTAGAAGAGTTCCAATTATTACATTCTTGCTATTGCTTGGACTTGTCTTGGAACTAGGTGCTACAGGCTCAGAAGGTAGATAAATATTAGTCCTTGTAATGCTGATAATATTATCATTAATCCTACTGAAGTCTCCGGTTTCATAATAACCTTCTATATCCGATATCTTAGCCGCTAACTCCTCCAAGTAAATACTATACTGGTTCATGGTGTTTTCTATAGTATTGATGTTTTGCTTTATCTCAATTATATCTAGTTCTAGCTCAGTATAATTGGGATTGATAATATCTCCCATAACAACAAAATTTGTGGTGTTATCTGATGATAGTAATTCATCCATTGCTTCCCTTTGGTTTATGGTCATGGATATATGATTAAGTAGCTCCTGATTCTTGGCCAGAAGCTCCTGACTGCTGTCTAGGTCAACCTGAAGAGATTGTAGCTGAATGTTATAGTAATCTATAAAGTATCTGGTCGCTCCTTCAGCCACCATCAAATCAATAAATTCTATATAATTATTATACAAGACCTCTGCCAGCTTTCTTGCATCCTCTGGATTATCAGAAGCCACCTTGATATCAAAGCTATTCTGAACAGTATTGGTATTGTCTTTCTTAAGGATTGAAATCCTTTCTCTTAAAGATTCAATAGAAAGCTCACTAGGATTATAGCCCATATCTAATATGGTGTTGGCTAATATATCATTACTGGTTATTAGGTTGATGTATTGTTCATTGCTAGATATAGGCAGGGTGTATTCACCATACTTAGTCTGATATGTCTCAGGCATGTTAATAACAATATTTAGCTTGGCATGATACACCGGCGTAATTACAAACACACTAATAATACCGGTCACCAGCCCGGCAACAAGAGCTATCACTACAATTAAAATCTTCTGTCTCCAAAGAGCCATAAAGAGCTCCTGTAAACTTATCTCATCCTGTTGTACAAAGTTTGTGTTATTTGTGTCTTGATTCATGAACACCTCTATTATTCTATAATACAAGTCTATTATATCAGGTTAATTATATCATCTAGGGACAATCATGACAATATGTATTAAGTATGATAATATTCCCATAAACGCCATATTATTACAGCAAAAGCTCTGCTAGCCTAATGATAAATGGAATCGTAAACACACACAAGACTGTGGTTATAGCAAATATCTCTGAAGCAAG
>JAAYPG010000047.1 GCA_012519905.1 Clostridiales bacterium
AGCTTAAGAACCGAGGATTTACTAAAACAGCTGCTGTTGCTCTTGTTTCAGATAGACCTTTTTATGAAGGGCGCAACAATGAAGGTATATATAAGTTTTTTAGAGAAGAATATTCTGTTTACGGTTGCATTTTTAAGCCAACAGGTGTAGGAAAAAATAAAGATAGCATTGCATTAACAAGCAGATATGATTTTATCTGGCAGGACTTAATTGATGGTCGAAAATATTACATAATAGAAATTTAACTTTATGGAGGTGAAATGGAGAATGAAGGACGATTATCCAACGACAAGGGATTTATATGATTATGAATATTACATGAAAAGCAGACCACATGTTGTTTTACTGGGCGCAGGTGCGAGTTGTGCGGCTATCCCAAATGGTGACAAGAATGGTAGGAAAATATCTGCAATGAATGGTTTCATTAAAAAGCTCGGATTGACAGATATACTAGAAAAAATAACGCTACATACTTCTTCTGATAATTTAGAAGACATTTATATGGAACTTGATGAACGCAGTAAAGCAGAACCTATTTGCATAGATGCTAAGCAAAAGTTGGAGGAAGTCATCCGTGAATACATGTTAAACTTTAAGTTACCTGATAATCCTACGGTGTACGATTATTTGATTATGGGACTAACTTCAAAGGATTTAATTGCAACTTTTAATTGGGATCCACTTTTAGTGCAGGCTTATGCACGTGCTATGGCTTATACTACTAATTTACCACAGTTGGCTTTTTTACATGGAAATGTTGCAGTAGGATATTGTGTAGAGGATAATGTCATGGGCAATGTAGGGATGCCGTGTAGATGCGGTGAGCCCCTTGCTCCAACAAAACTCTTATTTCCAATAAAGAACAAAGATTATTCTAGTGATACAGCTATATCAAAGGCATGGAAATCATTGAATAACGCATTAGAGGTGGCATATATGGTTACTATTTTTGGATATAGCGCACCTAAGAGTGATGTTGAAGCTATTACCATGTTAAAAAAAGCGTGGGGTGCGGTGAAAGAAAGAAATCTGGAAGAAATAGAAATAGTTGATTTGCGTGATGAAAATGAAGTTATCCAATCTTGGGATGATTTTATTCATACGCATCATTATTCATACCATTCCAATTTTTTCAAAACAACAATAGGAAGATGTCCTAGAAGAAGTTGTGAAGCAACGTTTGACAGATTGATGAAGAATCGTTGGTTAAAACCAGATAAAGGGTTTAAACCAGATATGGATTTTAGTGATATAGATAAATTGATTTGTGATTTAATAATCGATGAGGAAAATAAAAAAGGGACAAAGCAACTCCTTTTAAATCCATATGTGTAGATGTATTAAATTGCGAAATGAAAGTTACTTGTTTAATAACTGATAATAGGAAGTTAAGGAGATGGCTTATGAAATTATATTCTGAAAGGCATGGTATTAGAGCACCACTAGAAAAGACATATTCTATTAACAGAGATATGTATTCATTACTTTTAGATTGCTGTAAAAGATATCAAAAAAACTTAACACATATTTTCACTCTAAATTGTCATCATGACTTTACAGATAGTGACTATGTTGCATTTGATGAAAAAGGATTTATAACTAGAATTAAAATAAGAATCCCGTCTCTATATCGAGATGAGCACGATAGAATTGGTGTCCCGGCATATGACGATGAATATGACCAGTTTGCACTTTTAGACCTTATTGAGTTCTTTGCACAAAATATTAAAGATATTTCAGAACGATGGAATAATGAGAGATACAGAAACTATCAAACGATAGATTGCCATAATTCCTCTGATGTATTTGAAGATTTCCAGGAGGCAATAAATGAAATATTTACTGAGTCGGGCCTACTTTATGAACTTACAGATGATAAAATTATAGAAAGAATTGTTGAAAACAGTCCACTTACAACGGAAATCGAAAATAGTTTTGCAGCAGTACATGAGGTAGGCACAAGAGAGTTGTTGAAAGATGCTGTTGCATTATATAAGACACCAAATCCAACAGCACGACAAGATTCAGTGGAAAAGATATGGGATGCGTTAGAACGTCTAAAAACTTACT
>JAAYPG010000005.1 GCA_012519905.1 Clostridiales bacterium
CTTAGGAGGCGGACGCTCTATCCTGCTGAGCTACAGGCACTTAACACAATATGTTTATTCTACTATTTACTTAATATTAAGTCAAGAACCTGTATAATATTTTTTCATTTAAATATTTATTTTTCCTTGCATCCATATATTCCCTTTAAACCTTCTACCGGGCAAGGGCTCTCCTAAAAAATCTTTCTTATTAATACAAATGCGGAACATTATATCATTACATATAACATCAAGATCATATATTTCTTCCTTAGTAAATGAATTAGTAACTATTTTACTATCCACTATAGTGGCAATAATACTATAATTGTCTGATTCAGATCCAAAAGGGATAAAACAGGTATCAACAATTGAATAAATATCTTCCTTTTTTGCTCTTCTTGAAACCATTGCATAGGTATCTATATCTTCTATAGTTAAGCTATCGATTGCTTCCTGATTCCCTTTTTTCGCCTCAGCTATCAAATTGTTTCTATTAATTTTTTCTACGCTAAGATTTTTTACCTGTATCTCATCCTTAGCTATAGGAAGTAATGCTCTTCCCTCTAATGATAGAGCTGCTAATGTTATTGGAGCATTAATATTCATCTTGTCATTTGTATTCTTTTTCTCTAAATATTCTGCTACGTTTTGTAAGTAAAAGATTAAAGAAACTCCTAATCGATAATCATCGCACATCCCCGTATAGGACTCTGAATCCACTCTTTTATTTATGGCGACTTCTTCCCTAACATTGGTTACTGAACCATTTAAATAAGGAAAATAATTATCCATATGAAAAACATCATTATGGTCATATTCACCTCTTAGGGTAATACCGAATTCTGGCCCAAACTCCATGGATATCTCAGTAAAGCTATTCTGATGATTGATTTGAATGGTTTTTCTATTTGATGCCTTATCTATAACAAGATTTATAAGCTTATTTAACTCACTTCTATTATTAATATTGCTAAATCCTACTGCCCTCATGTAACTATGCATATACTCACCTGCTTTTCTATTAAACTTACTTGTGCTTTTTATATATCTATTCATGTGTTAATACTTATATCATACTTTAATATAATCTGCAAGAAAGATTCTATGGGAATTATAAAGGCTCTATTAATTAGATAATAGAGAAAACCTCACCTGCTTCCATAGATATTAATCTAATCAATAATAGTATCAGTTATAAATAGGGTTAATTCTTTAATTAGATCCTTCTCCACCCAATCTGTAGGCCTTTCCCCATTAGCATCTTGAATTATTCTAATTACAGGTCTTGTGGGACATTTGGGATTTTGTCTAAGCACAATTCCAATCTCATTTTGATTGGTAATTACCAAGGCACCTATAGGATATGCTGCTACTGAAGCGACAAAGGCTTTAATGACATTTAAGTCAAACTTTACCCCAGCTTGACTAACTATATAATCAATTGCATCGTGTACTTTCATTTTAGGCACTAAATTACCATATACTCTACTATCAAACTCATCACAAACTGCAGCAATCTTACTGCCTATCTTAATTTTTTCATTTTTTAAATGAAAAGGATAGCCCGATCCATCAAGTCGTTCATGATGATGTATTATTATATCTCTAGATGTAGTAGATAGCCATTCCATCTTTTCAACTGCAGAGTATCCGTATATTATGTGCTTCTTAATCTCCTTTTGCTCCTTTTCAGAGCATTCTTCCATAATTAGATCACTATAATCCATGGTAATATATGTAAATCCTATGTCATGAAGCAGGCATCCTATGGCTATTTCCCTAATCTTTTGCTTTGATAGCTTTAATTTGAGTGCAAGAATAACGGATAGAGCACAGACATTCAATGAGTGAGAGTAGGTACTCTCACTTTTGCTCCTTATGCTGGACAAATTATACATTACCTCCGGTTCACTCATAATGTCATATATGATATCGTCAGCAATTGTAATAATTTCCTCAAGTTCATTTTCAGAATGATATGTATACATGGTAAGAATTTCACGTACTGTTTGCTGACATTGTTCCTTAATCTGAAACTCTAGGCTTTCTGTTAGTCTTACACCTTGGGCAATATCATCATCTACGTAAATATATTCAACATCCAATTCCTTTAAACGATTTATATATTCCTTCTTAACTATCGTCCCTGCTGTCATTAATACGGAATTACTATCATTTATTATATCTTTTGCTAATATCTCATGACCTTTTACAGAATCAACGGAAACTATTCTCATTATTATTCCTTTCAAACCGTATAATTACTTCTAGCCAATTATAATTAATGTGTTTACTATACTATCTATCCCATAAAATCATTATATTTTATTGCTTGGTTTAATGCATCCTTCTCTTCCTTAGATAATTCCAAGAAAGACTCTCCCTTAATTATCTCTTTTAGATAGGTGTAACATCCTTCTCTACTACTATGAACAGAATTAAGAATAAAACCATCATTATTTTTATCTAGTAGAGCAAGTACAAAGCTTAACTTTCCTCCCATTTCCATAAAGGCATCGTATTTTACAATACCTATCTTCTGCACTGCAGTTAGGAGATTTTCATTTATATTATCAAGTTCTTTATGTATCTTGGTAGTTTCCTGCTTGAGAATGTCAATATCTGTAATCTTTTCTGTTATTATTGCTTCTAAATCTCTACCGCTAGCTCCTTGCATAAACTTTTTATATTTTTTATTCAATTTTCTTTGTTTTATAATTAATATCACTGTTATCAATAGTATTATCAGCAAGAATATAGCCTGTCCAAGTATAAAATAAGCTGTATTCTCTTCCATTAGTTCTATCAGATTCATTATTTTCCTCCATTGTATCTTATATTTCTTCTAAAACTCTTATGTAAGACTGTTAAAGAGATCCATTATCCTTTCTAAATCCTCATCAGAATAATATTCAATCTCTATCTTCCCCCTGTCCTTTTGCTTCCTGTTAATAGTAACCTTTGATCCAATTATACTCTTTAGCTTTTCTTCTAAGTCTTGGTATATGAAACTTTTATCATCTGATATTGGCGTTTCTTTTGAAGGTTTATCATTAAGTAGCTGTCGAACTAGCTTTTCTGTTTCCCTTACACTAAGCTTTTTATCAATAACTTTACAAGCTGCACTATATTGAAGCTCTGGATCTTCTAAAGAAAGTAGCGCCCTAGCATGGCCGCTAGTTAAACTTGCGTCTATAAGCATTTCTTGAATTCTTTCATTCAGCTTAAGTAAACGCAAGGAGTTTGTAATTGCTACTCTACTTTTAGAGACTCTTTCAGCCAATTCATCTTGTTTTAACTTAAACTCTTTTATTAATCTTTGATAGGCATAGGCTTCTTCTATTGGATTAAGATCCTCTCTTTGTATGTTCTCAATTAAAGCTATCTCAAGGACTTCCTGTGGCGTATAATCCTTAATAATTACAGGAACCTCCTTAAGGCCTGCTATTCTAGAGGCCCTCCACCTTCTTTCTCCTGCTATTATTTCATAATATTTATCTCTTTTCTGGACTATTAGGGGTTGTATGACACCAAATTGCTTAATTGATTCAGCTAATTCCTGAAGTAGATCCTCATCGAATAACTTTCTTGGTTGAGATTTATTTGGTTCTATTTCATGTATTGGTAATAATGTTTCACGTGAAACATTATCTTCCTTTGTTTCCGTTTCAGTAATCCGTTCAGGAATCATGGTATCTAATCCCTTGCCTAGACCTCTTTTTACTGCTGACATTTTATCCTCCCTTAGTAGTCTATACTTATTTATCTCTATTTCTATATTTTAATAGACCTAAATCATTCTTCTCATATAGTTCTGCCTCATCATTCTCTATAACTTCATTGGCTAGTTGTCTATATCCATCTGCCCCGGCTGATTTGGAGTCATATATATTAATAGGTAGTCCGTGACTTGGTGCTTCAGCAAGGCGAACATTTCTTGGTATTATAGTCTTGTATATATTTTGCTTTAAATTTTCTTTAACATTCTCAACAACCTGCAAAGAGAGATTTGTACGGGCATCAAACATTGTAAACACAACCCCTTCCATCTCTAGACTTGGATTTAATCTCTTTTTTACTAAATTTATAGTATGCATAAGCTGAGTCAATCCCTCCAATGCATAGAATTCACATTGAATAGGAACAAGAACAGTATCTGCTGTAGTCATAGCATTGACAGTTAAAGTACTTAAGGATGGTGGACAATCTATTATAATATAATCATAATTATCCTTTATGGTCTCTACATGAGCTTTTAATATGTATTCCCTATCTTTAATGCCTATTAATTCAATCTCTGCCCCTGCCAAGTTAACATTGGAAGGTAATATATCAAGATTTTCAATATTAGTCTTAATTAAGCATTCCTCTAAGGAACATTCACCAATCAACATTTGATATATTGTATTATCTAGTTCATTCTTATTTATACCCAATCCGCTGGTGGTATTGCCTTGAGGATCTATATCTATGGCTAGAATCCTTCTTTTTCTTTCAGCTAAACACGCTGATAAATTAATGGCAGTTGTAGTCTTCCCTACACCGCCCTTTTGATTGGCTATTGCAATTACTCTTGCCATACAAACACTGTCCTCCTATTAATTATCTTTCAACACTTGCCTCTTATTTTTATTATATCATTATTAATATTATATATCTACTTACAATTATGATTAATTTGAAAACTATCGATAAATAATATGAAAAGTTCATTACCCGTGAGTAAGTATCTAAAGTATCAGTTTTTTATAATAGGACGATCCTTCCTATAAAAAAAGAAATGTTTCACGTGAAACATTTCTTTCTATATATAAATTTAAAAGATATCAACTATATTATGTTTTATTGCATATACTGCAGCCTGGGTTCTATCTGAAACGTTAATTTTCTTAAATATATTAGATACATGGTTTTTTACAGTTTTTTCGCTAATACTTAAGGTGTAAGCAATTTCTTTGTTGAATAACCCCTCTGTAAGAAGCTTTAACACTTCAATTTCCCTTCTTGTCAATATATCATCAAATTTTTTGGCGTTTGAGTTTTTATCCTCTAAGCGTTTTTTTAATATTGTAGAAAGTTCTGGCTGAATAAAAGTATCTCCTCCGTTGATTGTAAATATAGCCCTTTTTAAGACTGATGAATCCGAGTCCTTGAGCACATAGCCATCTACTCCAATGTCAACTGCCCTCATAAGATACTCCACTTCGTTATGAATTGTCAATATTAATATCTTAATATTAACCTTCTTTTCTCTTAAATATTGGAGAACCTGTAAACCATTCATATTTGGCATATTTATATCTAAAAGAAGTACATCAGTCCTTTTGTCATCAAGTATGTCTATACATTCCTTTCCACTACCGGCCTCCGCATTTACTCTAATTTCTCCATCAAACTCAAGAATTTGCTTGATTCCCTCTCTTACCATTGAATGGTCATCTGCTATCATAACATTTATTGGTTTGTTCATCACTTTTCCCCTTCACTCTTCATTATAGGTATGGTAATAGTAAGAATTGTTCCTTTATTTTTAGTAGATTCGATCTTCAAGGTACCAGATAACAAGTAAACTCTTTCCTTCATATTACATAAACCATATCCAGAATGTTCAGACGTCAAACTATCTCTCTTACATTCTGCGTCAAAGCCCTTTCCATCATCTGCAATAGATAGATTTAAGTTCTTTTCATCATATATCAACTTTATATCTATGGTTTTTGCTTCAGCATGCTTAATAGCATTATTACATGCCTCTTGAATAATTCTATATATAGATAGTTTTATAACAGGTAATATATCATATCTTTCTTTGCTACAATCTAATTGAATCTGGATATCATGATTCATCATTAATTGCTCTGTATATCTCTCTATTGTTGTTACAAGACCTAAATCATCCAAAGACATCGGCTTCAAATTATAGATAATTTCTCTGATTTCATTTATTACTGATTTTACTGTGTTTGACATTGTACTTAGTTCTAGCTTAGTTCTTACAGGGTCCATATCTACTAGTTTCAAACATAATTCACATTTGTGAACTATACTAGTTAGATTCTGTACAATCGAATCATGTAAATCTCTGGCAATTCTTTGTCTATCTTGTTCCTGTAGTTCCAAAATGTTATGACCTAAGTTAAGATCCTGTGTCTTTTGAACTAAAAGGGCTTCTTTTATCTCTTTTAATCCCATAATTTTTTCACTTATCGTTTGTTCTTGGCTTTCAATATTAATTAATTTTTCTTTTGTTATCTGTAACTGTTCCTCATAATCACTTGTGCAAATCTCCCTACTGTTTGGGGAAAATAGATTTGCATTTTTTTCTTTTGAATGACTTAAAGTATATATAATTGCTTCAGTCTCTTTTATAGCACTAATGTAATCACTTTTCTTCTGTATAGTATCGCTTAATTTGGCCTCATGCTCTTCTATCATATTATTAATAAGCTCTACTAAACTTTCTAGATTATCTGCTTTATTTTTTCTTGTGTACATATAAGGTCTTCCCTTCATAAGCAAAACAGATTAATATTTTTCTATATTTATCCTAACATGAAGAGTAAAAAATATCAAATAATAATTTGTCCTCTATAAGGGCTCTTTTGCTGGTTTACCTGCAGCCCTTGGATATTTATTAGGTGTATTGCTAGCTTTTTCAATAATAATTAGAGACCTTTTAATTTCAGTCTGGGGAAGTTCAAATCCCTCTGCTTTTTTCACTTGTCCTCCAAGAAGGCTAATAGCATTATTTGCTTCATTTAGTTCATCAGATATATTTCCTGACTTATAAGAAATAAACTTACCTCCTATTTTTACAAAGGGTAAGCAATATTCAGATAGAATTGAAAGCTTAGCAACAGCCCTGGAACTACAGATGTCAAATGCTTCTCGATAGCCCGCTCTCTTTCCATATTCTTCTGCCCTTCCATGGATAGCACTAATATTTTCAAGATTAAGTTTTTCAATTACTTCATCTAAAAACTGAATTCGTTTATTAAGAGAATCCATAAGTACAATCTTGGTATTAGGAAATGCTATCTTTATAGGGATACCTGGAAGTCCAGCCCCTGTACCTAAGTCTAAGATTCTTTCTTTATCTGGACGATATACCTTCACTATAGATAAGCTGTCAAGAAAATGCTTAGAGATCACCTCAGAAAGCTCAGTTATTGCTGTTAAATTCATTACTTTATTCTTCTCAATTAATAATTCATAATAATCTATAAATTGTGCAATCTGAATATCACTTAGGTTTATATTAAGCTCCTCTAAGCCTTTCTTAAAAACATCTATAGCCTGTTTCATTTCCTATTTTTTCCTTTCTTAGTGACTTACTTTTTTCTCCGCAGCTTCTTTTGCATTATACTGCATCAAATATACCATTAGGACGGATATATCTGCTGGTGTAACCCCTGAAATTCTTGATGCTTGACCTATAGATACCGGCCTGAAGCTAGTTAACTTTTGCTTTGCTTCTATTCTTAAACCAGATATCAAATTATAGTCTAAGGATTCAGGTATTTTTTTATTTTCAAGTTTTTTATGCTGTTCAACCTGTCTTAGCTGCCTTACTATATATCCTTCATATTTTATATTAATATTAACTTGTTCTATTACATCATATGACAATTTTTTCCTCTTAGGATCAATACTCTTAAGCTTATCATAATCTAGCTCTGGCCTCCTTATTAGCTCAGCTAAAGTAGTAGCTGTTGTTAGAGGAGTACTATTAAGACTAGTTAATAATTCCTGAACTTCTTTATTTGCCCCTATTACAGTTTTCTCTAAACGTTCCTTTTCTTCTTTAATATGCTTTTCCTTATCTATAATTTTTTGATAAGTTTCCTCATCTATTAATCCTACCTGATAACCTAGCTTAGTTAGTCTTAGATCAGCATTATCCTGTCTTAGAAGAAGTCTGTATTCTGCCCTTGATGTCATCATACGATAAGGCTCATTTGTATCTTTTGTTATAAGATCATCTATTAGTACACCTATATAGGCCTGAGATCTATCAATAATTATGGGCTCCTTCTTAAGAAGCTTCATGGCTGCATTAATTCCTGCAATAAGTCCCTGGGCCGCCGCCTCCTCATATCCTGAGCTTCCATTGAACTGGCCTGCTGAAAACAAACCATCTATATTGCGAAACTCTAGACTTGGCTTTAGCTGGGCAGGATTAATACAGTCATATTCAATAGCATATGCATTACGAACAATATCTGCCTTTTCAAGTCCTGGTACAGATCTATACATCTCTACTTGAACGTCCTCAGGAAGAGAACTAGACATTCCTGAAATATACATCTCATTGGTATAATTCCCTTCAGGCTCTATAAATACCTGATGTCTCTCCTTATCAGCAAACTTAACCACCTTATCTTCTATTGATGGGCAGTACCTAGCACCTGTCCCCTTTATGCTACCGCTATATAGGGGTGATCTGTCTATATTTGCTCTTATTATGTCATGGGTTTTTGGAGTTGTATAGGTAAGCCAACATGAAACCTGCTCCTTCATTATATCCTCAGGTTTATTAGAGAATGAGAATGGTACTATTATTTCGTCTCCCTTTTGCTCCTCCATTTTACTAAAATCAATAGATCTTTTATCAATTCTAGCCGGTGTTCCAGTCTTAAATCTATACATCTCCACGCCTAGGCTTTTAAGAGATTCAGTCAGATGCTTAGCTGATGAGAGTCCATCTGGCCCAGTCATGTGTACTGTTTCTCCATATATACATCTGGCATTCAAATATGTTCCACTACAGATTATCACAGCCTTACAAGGATATATAGCACCTGAATATGTCTTTACACCTTTTACCACTTTATCATCGGTAGTTAATATCTCTACAATTTCAGCCTGTTTTAATGTTAGATTTGGGGTGTTTTCAAGAACCTTTCTCATACTACTAGAATAATCCTTCTTATCTGCCTGGGCTCTTAAGGAATGTACTGCAGGGCCCTTAGATAAATTCAACATCTTAGATTGTATGAAGGTCTTGTCAATGTTTTTTCCCATTTCTCCGCCCAAGGCATCTATTTCTCTAACTAGATGACCCTTTGACGTTCCACCAATATTCGGATTACATGGCATTAAAGCTATGCTATCCATAGCTATTGTAAATATTATAGTTTTTAATGATAGCCTTGCGCTGGCTAAGGCTGCCTCACATCCAGCATGTCCTGCTCCAATAACAACTACGTCATATTCATCATATACGTATGACATAAAATCCTTTCCCTTTCTATATCTGAAATTTTCACTTTTTCCTTCTATTATTTGCCCATGCAAAATTCACTAAATATCATATTAATTAAGTCTTCACCGACATTTTCACCAAGAATTCCCCCAAGCTCCTCATAAGCAGTCATAAGGTCAATCGAATAAAAATCCTCCGGCATATTATTATATATACTCTCTCTAACCATATCAAGAGCTTTTAATGCATTAGAAAATGCCTCTATATGTCTTTCATTCGTAACATATATATCTTCATTAAATGATATATCACCCTTAAAAAACATATCCTTAATTAATTGTTCAAGATTTTCTATGCCCTCGTGTTCTACAAAAGAAGTTCCTATAATGGGATGATTAGATTTCTTCTCAATATCTTCCTTTCTGATACAAGGGGTTAAATCACTCTTATTCATTAATATTATTGCTTTTTTTTCTTTTATCATTAAAAGAATAGCTTCGTCATTGTCATCAAGGGGAACAGAGGAGTCGATCACATATATTATGAGATCGGCCTCCTTAGCCACTTTCATTGCCTTATCAACGCCTATTTTTTCTACCTCATCATCAGTGGTTCTAATTCCAGCTGTATCTATTATATTTAATGTAATATCATTTAAATTAATAGTCTCTTCTAATGTATCCCTGGTTGTTCCTGCAATATCAGTTACAATTGCTCTATCTTCACGAACCAGAATATTAAGAAGACTTGATTTACCGACATTTGGCTTACCTAATATAACAGTCTTAATACCTTCCTTAATTAATCTGCCGTTTTTTGATCCTGAAATTAGCCTATTAATACTTTGGCTATAGTTTTGTAGGTTTTCTTCTAACTCCTCAGAAAAACCCTCTATACTTATATGCTCAGGATCATCTAAGGCTGCCTCTATATAGGCTATATCTCTTAATATACTATCTCTTATTTTCTTTATAATCTCATACTCTCTTCCTTCCAATTGTTTTAATGAATTCTTGAGAGCAATATCATTTTTTGCCTTTATTATATCACTAACAGCCTCTGCCTGGGATAAATCAATTCTACCATTTAAGAATGCTCTTTTTGTAAATTCACCAGGTTCCGCCAATCTTACACCTTGTCCTAATACAATTTTAAGTATTTTTCTTGTGACAACTAGGCCACCATGGCAGTTAATTTCAATCACATCTTCTCTAGTATAGGTAGAAGGAGCCCTCATGATAGTTACCATAACCTCATCCACAATCTCATCACCATCTACAATAAACCCATAGTGGATTGTGTGGCTTTTTTCATTTGACAGCTTCTTCTTACCGTTTTTTGATTTATATATTCTATCTATTATTGAAAATGCATCATTACCACTTATTCTTATTATACTAATACCACCACTACTAAGTCCTGTAGCAATTGCTGTAATAGTATCTGACTTCATGAGTATTCTCCTTTCAATATTATAAATGGATAGGCAATTGCGAAATTCTACCTTACTTTATGATCTTGTGCAAGTTTAACAAACCATCGCAGGCCCGCTTTCGCTACCTTCGCCTTGTAACGGTACATAAGGTGCCAAAGTACGTCACCTAAGTACCGACGGTCTCAGAGTACCTGCTTGTGGTCCTTGTTAAACTTACACAAGAAACAAAGGTTTTGTGAGTTTCGCAATTACCTATTATAAATGGACTGTTTCAAAAAATATAAGGAGCACAATTGAACATAAATGAGGTTCATGATTCTGTGTTCCGTTTAAGTTTTGAAACAGTCCTTTTTTCATCCATTTATAGTGATATTATGCGTTTTGTGTAGGAGCATTCTTTGCTTTGCTTTCCTTATATTTCTCGTAATCCTTTTTATAATCCCTGCTATAGTTTTTAGAATAATCCTTATTATATTTGTTAGACTTATATTCTCTATTAGTCCTTTTATAATTTATTACTACCTTTCTATATGGCTCTTCACCTTCAGAATAGGTCTCAACAAATTTATCATTTTGTAATGCAGAATGAATTATTCTTCTTTCATAAGGGTTCATAGGTTCCAAGGATACTGACCTTCTATTTTTCTTAACCTTATAAGCTATATTCTTTGCAAGATTTTCGAGGGTTTCCTTACGTCTTGCTCTATAGTTTTCTGTATCCAATTTAACCTTAACATAATTTTCTGTATTCTTATTTACAACCAGACTTACAAGATATTGTAGGGAATCTAAAGTTTGTCCTCTTTTTCCTATTAAAACACCCATATCTTCACCAACAAGGTTTATCTCTAACATCTCATTTTCTTCATTATAAACCAAGTCAATATTTGTCTCTATATTCATGGCCTTGAATACTTTTTCAAGAAAACTTCTTGCTGTATTTTGTAAGCTTTGCTTTAATCTAACTTTTATTCTAGCTGGCTTACTGAACATTCCTAAAAATCCGGAGGTTTCCTTTTCAATAACTTCATATTCCAAATTATCTGCTGTAGTACCTATTTCTAACATTGCATTTGTTAATGCTTCATCTACAGTCTTTGCGGAAAATTCTTTCCAATCCATTATTTATCCCCCTTTTCACTATTCCTGTTTTTCAGAAGATTTGCTATTTCAGATATACTTGTAGGATTGTAAGAATCTTTCTCTGTATCATTATCTATATCAACTTTGTCATCATTATTATTGTTTTTGCTAGAATCCTTTATTCTATCTGAAACACTTTCAATTGATTTTGTCTGCTTCTTTGCTAACTCCTGAATAGAAGCTCCACCTGTTGATGATTTCTTTGTTAATTTACTCATAGCCTTTTCTTGGCTCTTTTCAACTAATTCGTCAATATCCATGCTATCTAAATGCTTATTTACAAAGAACTGTTGTATAATTGAGAATAAACTGTTAGCAATCCAGTATAAGCCTACACCTATTGGAAGCATAAGACAGAAAAATCCTGACATTATAGGCATAATTACATTCATAGAAGCCATGGGATTAGGTGTATTATCCTTTTTTTCTGGTTTAACACTAATCTGCTTACTTTGTACAAACTGTAAGCTCATAGCTAATAAAGGAATTATAACAGAGATTGATTTCCAGCTTGGTGTATTGGTAATACTTAGTCCAAAGAAATTATTAACTCTAATTATACTTTCAATAGCTGCATTTACTGTTTCTCCAAGCCCCTTGCTCAATAATAAATCCCACTGAGATGTATTAAAAGTAGCTAAGGAGTTTATTACTTCATCTATTGTAGTAAGCTTAAGATTCTCAAAGTTAGCTACTATATCTGATATTACTCCTGTATTTGGTAATATAGCATCAGCCACTACCTTATAGGGTTCTCTTACAAGATTAACAAAATCAGGAATATTATTAATAACTCTATATAAGGCAAACATAATTGGTAATGTTATTAATAAAGGCAGACATCCAGCTGTAGGGCTAGCACCATATTTTTGGTATACTGCCTGTGTTTCTGCCTGTTGCTTTCTCATTGAAACTTCGTCTCTTTTTCCTTTATACTTCTCCTGAATCTTTTGAATTTCAGGTGTAATTCTTGACTGAAGTCTAGAAAATTTCTGTTGTTTTATTGTTAAAGGAATCATTAATGTCTTAACAATAAAAGTAAATACAAATATAGATAGAGCTATATTTTGTACTCCAAACAAATTAAAGAATTCGTAAATCCAATTCATTATAAAGCCTAATACGCTGGCAATCGGTTTTAATATATTGCCTAATAAAAATATTGCCTCCAATTTAAATCCTCCTTAGGACTGTTTATACAGCTCCCTATCTTTTTTTAAGGTACAGGATCATAACCGCCCTTATGAAAAGGATGGCATCTTAAAATGCGTCTAGTTGATAAATAAATACCCTTTATTGCTCCATATTTTGTAAGAGCTTCCTTAGTATAAGAGGAGCAGCTTGGATAATAAATACAACTAGGTTTTCCTTTGATCGGTGATATTATTTTCTGATAAAGACTTACTATAAATATAAGAATTTTTTTTATCAATTTCTATACCTTCTTTAAATCCTATCGGTCAGGAGTAATTTGCTTTACCAAAATTCCGTGTAGCTTCATAAGGTGTAATAAAGACCCTTCAATTTCAAAATATTTCTTTTCTCTGGCACCTATTCTTGCGACAACTACTATGTCCAATCCTTTCAAAATTCGGTGTTCATTTAAACGATAACTTTCTCTTATTAGTCGGGTAATTCTGTGTCTTACTACACTGTTTCCCACTTTCTTACTTACAGATATTCCGAGTCTATTACCATCTGTATTGTTTTTTTTCATATACATAACAAGATTTTTATTTGCATATGATTTTCCGGTACTATAGATTTCTCTAAACAATTCGTTTTTTTTAATAGATTCTGTCTTTTTCATTTTTTTATAACCATCATTCTACCTACTATTTAACTTTGGCTACTAAGCCTCTTCCTAATAGAAGAAAAGGTCACATAATTGCGACCTAGATTAATAACATTAAACTGAAAGTTTCTTTCTTCCCTTTGCTCTTCTGGCTGATAATACTTTTCTGCCACCATCTGTGCTCATTCTGGCTCTAAATCCATGTACCCTTGAATATGATCTCTTCTTAGGTTGAAATGTCATTTTCATTGCTATGCACCTCCTTTTAATGTACCGGCGCTCAGTATTAGTCGAGCTATATCCTTCTTATTCAATTTTGGAATATCACGTCTATTATATTAGCATTCATCCCTCTAGTCAAGTGCTTATTTTTCTTCCAGTCTGTGTTAATAATTCTGTTTATTAATTTTTTTATGAACAAAATAAAATAGTTTCTTCCTTATATATATATCACTCATTTGAAAATGTAGATAACATAGGCCTTTATGTGGATAAGCTGTTAACAAAATCTTCATCTGCTATAATAACCATTGAAAAAATAATGAAATTGTTATAATATATAAGTATGTGAGTATCTATGGAGGCTATAAATGAAAAATAAAATTGAAACAAAATGGGAAGAAATTTTAAAATATCTGATAACTGAATATGGCATAACCGAAGTATCATATAATACCTGGCTAAAACCTTTGAAGGTTTATGATGTAAAGGATAATGTCATTACTATATTAATAAATGATGAAATAATTGGGCCTCCCAGCTTAAATGTGATTCAAAAAAAATACGAGCTTTTACTTAAGGTCTCTATCGAAGAGATATTGAATGAACCCTATGATATTAATTTTGTCCTTGCTAGTCAGATGGAGATAAAAGATAGAAAAAGGGAACCATCAGCCCGTAAAGTTAATCATTTACCATCATTTTTAAATACTAGATATACCTTTGATACTTTTGTAGTCGGTGGAAACAATGAATTTGCCAGAGCTGCAGCCCTTGCTGTTGCAGAAAACCCTGGCGAAATTTATAATCCTCTTTTTATCTACGGAGGCGTTGGTCTTGGTAAGACTCATTTAATGCATTCTATTGCTCATTTTGTCTTAAATCAAAACCCTGATACCAAGGTATTATATGTAACAAGTGAAAAATTTACTAATGAATTAATTGAGGCCATACAGAAAAAAACAACTATACAATTTAGAGAAAAATATCGCAGTATAGATATACTTCTAATAGACGATATACAATTTATAATAGGAAAAGAAAGTACTCAGGAAGAGTTTTTCCATACCTTTAATACCCTGCATGAATCTAAAAAACAAATTATTATATCCAGTGATCGTCCACCAAAGGAAATGCTTACTTTAGAGGACAGGCTTCGCTCTCGCTTTGAACACGGTCTTATGGCTGATATTCAGTCACCTGATTATGAGACAAGAATGGCTATTCTTAAAAAGAAGGAAGAACTGGATGGTTTAAGAATAGAAGATGAAGAGGTATTAAAGTATATTGCTACAAATATAAAATCAAATATTAGAGAGCTAGAGGGAGCTCTTACTAAAATAGTTGCTTTTTCTAGACTAAAAAAACGTGATCTTAATTTGGCTCTTGCCGAGGAAGCTTTACAGGATATTATTTATCCTAATGAAAAGAAGGTAATTACAACAGAATTGATAGTAGACATTGTTGCAGAACATTACAATCTTTCACCTTCTGAGATTTATTCGAAGGATAAAAGCCGAAATGTTTCCTACCCACGTCAGATTGTTATGTATCTTACTAGAAAGCTTACAGATATTTCAGTAACTGAAATAGGAAAATCTTTAGGAAACCGAGACCATTCTACTGTAATACATGGATATGATAAGATAAGTAAGGATATTGAGAAAGACTCATCTTTACATAATACTATCGATGTACTTATTAAAAAAATAAATCCTGAATAGGCTGGTGATAAGTTGTTGATAAAAGGTTGATAGGCTGTTTATTTTATGTTTAATTTTAAATTCCAATTTTTGGTGTGTTATTAAAAGACATGTTCTCCACATGATTTTTAAGATGTATTTACATTTTATCAAAGCTTAAAACCCTTGATTTATAATGTCTAAGACTAGATTTCAACAATTTCACACCCCTTATTACTATTACTTCTAATAATCTTTTATATATATATCTATAACAAGTGGAAGGGAGTTATTCACATATGAAAATAAAATGTCTTAAGTCAGATTTACTAAATAGTGTAAATATAGTTTTGAAGGCAGTTCCTGCAAAATCTACAATGCCTATTTTAGAATGCTTAATTATAGATGCTTCAAGTAATGGAATTAAATTGATTGCTAATGATATGGAGATTGGAATAGAAACTTTTGTAAAAGGAGATATGATAGAGGAAGGAACCATTGCCTTAAATGCAAAGGTATTCTCAGAGATTGTTAGAAGACTTCCAGAAAATGAAGTAAGTATAACTGCAGATGATAATTTTATTACTGAAATCATATGTGAAAAAGCAAAATTCTCTATAGTAGGAAGATCAGGAGAAGAGTTTCCTGTATTACCTGAAATAGAAAAAGAAAATCCTCTTATTCTTTCACAATTTGCATTAAAAGAAATAATCAGACAGACAGTGTTTTCTATTTCTGATAATGAGAATAATAAAATTATGAGTGGTGAATTGTTTGAGATAAAAAAGGATACGTTAAGAGTTGCATCACTAGATGGTCATAGAATTTCTATTCGTAAGATTCGTTTGAGTAAAGAATATGAAGATAGTAAGGTTATAATACCCGGTAAGACCTTGAGTGAGGTAAGTAAAATATTGTCAGGAGAGGCTTCATCTTTTGCTAATATATATTTTACTGAAAAGCATGCCTTGTTTGAGTTTGATGAAACTGTGGTAGTTTCAAGATTAATTGAAGGTGAATATTTTAGAATAGATCAGATGCTTTCTTCTGACTATGAAACAAAAGTAACAATTAATAAAAAAGAGCTTCTTAGTTGTATAGAAAGAGCATCTTTATTAATAAGAGAAACAGATAAAAAGCCTATAATTATTAGTATTGGAGATAATAATTTACAACTTAGTATTAATACTGCATTAGGATCAATGAAGGAAGAAATAGATATTGAGCTTGAGGGTAAGGATATTGTTATAGGTTTTAACCCTAAATATGTAATGGATGCATTAAGAGTAATAGATGATGAGACAGTGGATATTTATCTAATTAATTCAAAAACCCCCTGCTTTCTCAGAGACAAGGATCAGTCCTATATTTACTTAATATTACCAGTTAATATTCAGGTTAATGCTGATTAGTATAAGAAATGCATTAAGAATGAGGTTCAGCTTGACTGAACCTTTCGGTGTAGGTGCAAGTAAGAAGATATAAGATTTTTATTAAAAAGAGCTTTTAAAAGCTAGGAGGCCATATGGTTCAAATTAAATTAAGAGAAGAATATATAAAGCTAGGTCAAGCTATTAAAGCAGCAGGTCTTGTAGCTAGTGGAGCTGATGCAAAAAGTGAAATATTAGAAGGAAATGTAAAGGTAAATGGACAGGTAGAAACTCAAAGAGGAAAAAAACTCCATGATGGAGATATAGTAGAATACGATGGACAGCAGATAAAGATAATAAAATAGCTATTTTAGTACGCTCCTATATGATTGAGAAGAGACGATGGTGTTAGAATGATTGTAAGGTCATTGGAACTGAAAGAATATAGAAATTATGAACAGGTAAATTTACAGTTTGATGATGGTATAAATATCTTATATGGTGAAAATGCCCAGGGTAAGACAAATATTTTAGAAGCAATTTATCTTGGAGGAACAACTAAATCACATAGAGGAAGTAAAGACAGAGAGATTATTCGCTTTGGTAAGGATGAAGCTCATGTTAGACTTAACATAGAAAAAAATAAGATATCCCATAGGATTGATATGCATTTGAAGAAAAATAAAGCCAAAGGGGTAGCAATTGACACCATCCCGATAAAAAGACAAGGTGAATTATTTGGTATGCTTAACCTTGTGTTTTTTTCGCCGGAAGATTTAAATATTATTAAGAATGGGCCTGGAGAAAGAAGAAGGTTTTTGGATTTAGAATTATGTCAGTTGGATAAAATATATATGCACCATTTAACTAATTATAATAAAGCATTGGCGCAAAGAAATTATCTATTGAAGCAAATAGGTGTTAATAGGAATTTATTGGATACACTATATATATGGGATGCTAAGCTGATAGAACATGGAAGCATAATTATAGACACAAGGAAATCATTTATTAATAGGATTAACTCATTAATATATCCTATACATAAAAAACTTACCGGAGGCAGGGAAGAGTTATTTATAAAATATGAACCCAATGTAAACCGGGAGGAATTTGAGGAAAAATTAATTAAAGGACATGAGAGAGATTTATATTTAAAGATGACAGGTATTGGACCTCACAGAGATGATATGTTATTCTTATTTGACAACACGGATATTAGGAGATTCGGATCACAAGGTCAACAAAGAACTGCAGCCTTATCTTTAAAGCTTGCAGAACTTGAACTGGTAAAGGATGTAATAAAGGAAAACCCCGTACTTCTATTGGATGATGTGCTTTCAGAGTTAGATAGAAATAGACAGAATTATCTTTTAGACAGTATAGGTGATATACAAACAATTATAACCTGTACTGGACTTGAAGAGTTTATTAGTCATAGATTTAGATATGATAGAATATTTCATGTAGCAAACAGAAAGGTTACCTGTGAAAATTAATAGCATACCTTTGCTTAAGATGAATGGAGAGAAAAATATGAGCAATGAATATGATTATGGTGCAGATCAAATTCAAATATTAGAGGGATTAGAGGCAGTTAGAAAGCGGCCAGGAATGTATATAGGTTCCACAGCTGCTAAAGGATTGCACCATCTGGTATATGAGATAGTTGATAATGCTGTAGATGAAGCCTTAGCAGGATTTTGCGATACTATTGAGGTAAATATTAACAAAGACAATTCTATAACCGTAAAGGACAACGGCCGTGGTATTCCTGTAGGTATAAATCACAAAGCAGGAATCCCAGCAGTAGAAGTTGTTTTTACTATACTTCATGCTGGAGGAAAATTCGGAGGTGGGGGATATAAGGTATCAGGAGGCTTACACGGAGTAGGAGCCAGTGTAGTTAATGCCCTATCTGAATGGCTAGAGGTTGAGATATGCGTTGATGGAAGAAGATACGAACAGCGTTATGAAAGGGGAAAGCCCACCAAGAAGCTGCAGGATATGGGAGAAACAGATGAGAGAGGAACAAGGGTCTCATTTCTACCGGACAAAGAAATATTTGAGGAAACTGTATATGATTACGAAGTATTAAAGCAGCGTCTTAGGGAAATGGCATTTCTTACAAAAGGCTTAAGGATAATCCTTAGGGATCTGAGAGAAGAGGAAGTTATAGAAAAAGTATTTCACTATGAAGGTGGAATTATTGAATATGTCCAATATTTAAATCGTCATAAGGATCCTCTTTATCCTGATATTATATACTGTGAAGGAAAAAAAGAAGATGTATATGTGGAAGTGGCTATGCAACATAATGGATCTTATGTAGAGGGTTGTTATAGTTTTGTTAATAATATAACAACACCTGAGGGCGGAACCCATATGATAGGCTTTAGAAACGCTCTAACAAAGACCTTTAATGATTATGCTAGAACCCAAAAGATATTAAAAGATAATGAACCCAATTTATCAGGAGAGGACATTAGGGAAGGGCTTACTGCCATTATAAGTATTAAGATTCCAAATCCACAATTTGAAGGACAGACAAAGCAAAAGCTTGGTAATAGCGAAGCTAGAGGAGCGGTTGATAGTATAGTTAGTGAGCAGCTTACCTATTATCTGGAGCAGAACCCGACTGTGGCTAGAACCATATGTGAAAAGTCTGTTCTTGCTCAAAGAGCAAGGGAGGCAGCAAGAAAAGCCCGTGAGCTTACAAGGAGAAAGACTGCCCTAGAAGGTTCTGGTCTTCCTGGAAAGTTAGCAGACTGTTCTGAAAAGGATCCAACAAAATGTGAAATATATATTGTTGAGGGAGACTCTGCGGGAGGTTCAGCAAAGACAGCAAGATCAAGAGCTACTCAGGCAATTTTACCCTTAAGGGGAAAAATTCTTAATGTAGAAAAAGCCAGGCTTGACAGAATATTATCAAACAATGAGATAAGAGCTATGATAACAGCCTTTGGTTGTGGGATATCAGATGATTTTGATATATCAAAATTGCGTTATCATAAGATAATTATCATGACTGATGCTGACGTGGATGGAGCTCATATAGCCACATTACTTTTAACATTTTTCTATAGATTTATGCCGGACTTAATAAAAGAGGGCTATGTATATATGGCACAGCCACCCTTATATAAGATTGAAAAGAACAAAAATGTTCGTTATGCCTATAGTGATGAGGAATTAGATCAATATCTTAACGAGATAGGTAGGGATGGCAGTAAAATCCAAAGATACAAGGGTCTTGGTGAAATGAATGCAGACCAGCTATGGGATACTACCATGGATCCTGAAAAGAGAGTTTTGTTACGGGTAACCATTGATGAGGAAGAGTCATCTGAAATAGACCTAACATTTACAACTCTTATGGGAGATAAGGTAGAGCCTAGAAGAGAATTTATAGAAGAAAATGCTAAGTATGTGCGTAATTTGGATATATAAATAAGAATTACTTGACGACTAAAAAAGTGATTTGTTAAACTTTAGGAAAAGGTATAAGTTTTATACAAACAATTGACATAATAATACTAACCTAAGATAAGATTGAGACTAGCTATTTACGGGAAATTAACCAGTGAGTAGTAGAAGTTATTACACTAGGTCCCGTTAATGTATGAAAACGGAGGAAAAAGAATGGACGATTATATCTTCGACAAAGTGCAGGAAGTGGATTTGAAGAAGACCATGGAGACATCATATATAGATTATGCTATGTCTGTCATAGCTTCCCGAGCACTTCCTGATGTAAGGGACGGTCTAAAGCCGGTACAAAGAAGAATTCTATATGCAATGGTTGAATTAAATAATGGACCGGATAAGCCACACCGTAAATGTGCACGTATTGTCGGTGATACTATGGGTAAATATCATCCCCATGGAGACAGCTCCATTTATGATGCTTTGGTTAAGCTGGTACAGGATTTTTCAACCCGATACCCTCTTATAGACGGACATGGTAACTTTGGTTCTGTGGATGGAGACGGTGCTGCGGCCATGCGTTACACCGAGGCCAGATTAAGTAAAATTTCAACTGAGATGCTTTCTGATATCAATAAGGATACAGTAAAATTTGCTCCCAACTTTGATGAGTCAGAGAGAGAGCCTGCAGTATTACCCTCTAGATTTCCGAATCTTTTGGTTAACGGAACATCTGGTATAGCTGTTGGTATGGCTACCAATATTCCTCCTCATAACTTGAGAGAGGTTATTGATGGTGTCCTAAAAATAATTAATAACCAGATAGAAGAGGATAGGGAAACCGATATAGATGAGATTCTGGAAATTATCAAAGGTCCTGATTTTCCTACTGGAGCTGAGATAGTTGGTGTATCCGGAATTGAAGAAGCGTATAGAACCGGAAGAGGAAAAATACGTGTAAGAGCAGTCACAGAAATAGAAACCATGTCTAACGGAAAGCCTCGAATTATAGTAACAGAGCTTCCATATATGGTTAATAAATCAAGATTAATTGAAAAAATAGCAGATCTTGTTAAGGAAAAGAAAATAGATGGCATTACTGAGCTTAGGGATGAGTCTGATAGAAATGGTATGAGAATTGTCATTGAGCTTAGAAGAGATGTTAATGCCAATGTTATGTTAAATAAATTATATAAGCATACTCAGCTTCAAGATACTTTTGGGGTTATTATGCTTGCCTTGGTAAATAATGAACCAAGAATACTTAACATTCTTCAGATGCTTGATTATTACATTTTGCATCAGAAGGATGTAATTACAAGGCGTACAAAGTACGATCTAAATAAAGCAGAAGAAAGAGCCCACATATTACAGGGTCTCCTAATTGCCCTGGATCACATAGATGAAGTAATTCGCATAATCCGTGGGTCTCAGAATGGTAATATTGCAAAGGAAAGATTGAAAGAACGTTTTGGCTTATCTGAAGCACAAGCCCAGGCTATAATTGATATGAGGCTTCGTGCATTGACTGGTCTTGAAAGAGAAAGACTAGAGGCTGAATTTGCTGAACTTCAAGCAAAGATAGCGGAATATAAAGCCATACTTGCAGACGAGAAAAAGCTTCTTGGAGTTATAAAAGAAGAGATAACTGTAATTCGTGATAAATACAGTGATGATCGTAGAACCAAGATTGGTTTTGATGAATTTGATATATCAATGGAAGATTTAATTCCCAATGAAACCACGGTTATAGCTATGACAAAGTTGGGATATATTAAGCGAATGACAGTGGATAATTTTAAGAGCCAGCATCGCGGAGGAAAAGGCATAAAGGGAATGCAGACAATTGATGAGGATTTTATCGAAGATTTATTTATGACGAAGAATCATCATTATGTAATGTTCTTTACCAATAGGGGTAGAGTATATCGTCTAAAGGCATATGAAATCCCAGAGGCTAGTAGGACAGCCAGGGGAACGGCCATAATAAATCTCTTGCAGCTTATGCCAGAGGAAAGAATAACTGCAGTTATTCCCATTAAGAAATATGTGGAAGATCGCTATGTCTTTATGGCAACAAAAAAAGGTATAGTGAAAAAGACAATATTTAAAGAATTTGCTAATATCAGAAAATCTGGTCTTAATGCAATTAATCTTCGTGAAGATGATGAGCTGATTGAGGTAAAAATTACAGATGGCAAGAAGAATATATTCTTAGTCACACAAAATGGTATGTGTATCAGATTTGATGAGGAGGATGTTAGAGCTACAGGAAGATCATCCATGGGAGTTAAGGGTATGTCCTTGTCTAAAGATGATGAGATTATAGGTATGCAGCTTGATACCCAAGGGGAATATTTACTTTTTGTATCAGCTAAAGGTATGGGTAAACGAACTTCACTTGAAGAGTTTAATTTACAGTATCGTGGTGGTAAAGGTGTTAAATGCTATAAAAACACAAAAAAGACAGGTAAGGTAGTAGGTGTAAAGGCAGTAAATGAGGACAATGAAGTAATGCTTATTACAACAGAAGGCATAGTTATACGAATATTAGCCAATGATATATCTGTTCTTGGAAGAATTACCTCAGGTGTAAAACTTATTAATCTTAATGATGAAAATGTATATGTAGCAAGTGTAGCTAAGGTAAGAGAAGATAGCAAAACCACCTCCGATGATGAGGTTATAAAAAACCTAGAAAAGGAATTACAAGAGGATGCTCTAGCTTCTGATGATGAAGACTTTGTGGATGATTATGAAGACGATTGTGAGGATGTTGAGGAACAAAAGTTGTCAGATGATACAGAAGAATTAGAGTAGTCATAAGATCCTTAGAAGTTTTACGGAGATAGTATATAGTATGCGTAGTATAAATGTGGATGAAATCATAACATGTATTAAGAATATGTGCATAGAAGCCAACTTCAAGTTGGCTTCTGATGTAGATGTCGGTATTAGAGAGGCTTATGATAAGGAGTCCTCTTCTCTTGGAAAGCGTGTGCTTGGCCAACTCCTTGACAATCTTGATATAGCTGAAAATGAGTACATACCTATATGTCAGGATACAGGAATGGTTATTGTATTTGTTACAATTGGTCAGGAGGTTTATATTGAGGGAGGTTCCCTAGAGGAGGCCATAAATGAGGGAATTCGAAGAGGCTATAAGGAGGGATATTTAAGAAAATCCATAGTATACGATCCCCTAATTCGTAACAATACAAAAGATAATACACCCGGAATAATTCATTATCAAATAGTAACAGGAGATCAGCTACAAATAATAGTTGCTCCAAAAGGTTTTGGCAGTGAAAATATGAGCAGGGTCTATATGCTTAAGCCATCCGATGAAGTAGAAGGAATAAAAAAAGTTGTTTTGGAGACAGTAAAACTGGCTGGGCCAAATGCATGTCCGCCTATAGTAGTAGGAGTAGGTATAGGTGGAAGCTTTGAAAAATGTGCACTACTAGCAAAGAAGGCTTTAACTAGGAATATAGGCGTTGGTTCAGATATTCCCCATATTAGAAAGCTAGAAGAAGACTTGCTATTGGCCATTAATGATCTGGGTATCGGACCGGGAGGTCTTGGAGGAAATACCACTGCTCTTGGTGTAAATATAGAGACATATCCAACTCATATCGCAGGGTTACCTGTGGCCATAAATATTGGTTGTCATGTAAATAGACATGTGAAAAGAGTGATTTAGAAAAAAAGATTAAGATATATTATAAGCTAGGATTATGTATAAAAAGGATAAAGATGGATAAATATATTAAAACACCCCTAACAAAAGAACAATTAACAAATCTTAATGCTGGAGATTATGTATATATCACAGGTATAATATACTCTGCAAGAGATGCCGCCCATAAAAGGTTATATGAAGCATTAATGAAAGGGGAGGAGCTGCCCTTTTCTTTAAAAGATAATATAATTTATTACATGGGGCCTTCACCAGCACGAATAGGGCAGGTTATAGGATCAGCGGGTCCTACTACGGCAAGTCGTATGGATAAATATACACCAAGACTACTGGATTTGGGATTATCTGGTATGATAGGTAAGGGTACAAGGTCAAGGGAGCTTATAGAGTCCATGGTTAAGAATAGGGCCATATATTTTGCTGCTACGGGGGGAGCAGGGGCATTGCTTTCAAAGTGTATAAAAAAATCAAAAGTAATTGCCTATGAAGATTTAGGAACAGAAGCAATTCATGAATTATATGTAGAGAATTTTCCAGTAATTGTGGCAATAGATGCGCAAGGAAATAATTTGTATGAAATGAATGCTCAAATTAGTTGACAAAGGAAAGCTATTTTGATATACTAAATTTTGCTTCCGCGAGTTTTAGCAGAAGTAATAATAGAAAAAATTATTCGGAATTTGGAGAAATACTCAAGAGGCCGAAGAGGCGCCCCTGCTAAGGGTGTAGGTCGGGCAACCGGCGCGAGGGTTCAAATCCCTCTTTCTCCGTCAAAAAAGACTGTCGAAATAATCGACAGTCTTATTTTATAAAATAAATTATATATGTTTTTAGGTTAATTATTGCTATAATTATAAATATAAAACATATTTCAAGAAGATATGGGGGGAAGTATGATGAAAATAAATGTTAGAATTCTTTTTATATTATTTATAAGCTTAGTATTAACATCATGTATGAAAGAAGAAACAAAAATAATTGAAAAAGAAATTGTGCCCGCTGATAATATAGTCAACAATGAAGAAATTAATAATAATACAAATAATACAGAGGAAAATATAAAGGAATCAAAAGATAAAATAATAGATATAGATGACACTGATGAAAGAGAGGAAAATGAAAATATGTCTTTGTCTATTAGAGATATACCGTCTATAGAGCTAGTTAAAGAACTTAAAATTGGTTGGAACTTAGGAAACACCCTAGATGCTACTGGGGGAGGGGCCTTATTAACCACAGAAATGTCATGGGGCAATCCAACCACTAAGGAAGATATGTTCATAGTAGTAAAGGAAGCAGGATTTAATACTATAAGGATACCGGTTTCCTGGGGAGACCATTTAGGCTCTGAGCCTGACTTTACAATACATACCATTTGGTTGGATAGAGTTAATGAGGTGGTAGATTATGCAATCGATAATGACCTTTATGTTATCCTCAACCTGCACCATGAAGAGTGGCACTTTCCTTCATATGATAACCTGGAAAGGTCCAAGCAGATACTTACAAAGGTCTGGACACAGATAGCCGAGCGCTTTAAGGATTATGATGAACACTTAATTTTTGAGGGAATGAATGAACCCCGTATGAAGGATACACCCCTAGAGTGGACAGGGGGAAATGCAGAAGCATGGGATGTAATAAATCAACTTAATCATACTTTTGTAGATACCATAAGAAATTCAGCTGGCAACAATCCCTTACGTCATTTGATGATACCACCTTATGCTGCATCTTCAGATCCAAAGACTTGGAGGGACTTTATCCTACCTAAGGATGACAAGATAATTGTATCAATACATGCTTACACCCCTTACAATTTTACTCTAAATAAGAATGGAACTAATAACTGGAGCCCTGAGAATATAAATGATACAAAAGATATAGATTATCTGTTTGAAAATTTAAGTAAATATTTTATCGACAAAGGTTATCCTGTAATAATAGGAGAGTTTGGAGCTATGAATAAGGATAATTTAGAGGCGAGGGTATTATGGTCAGAGTATTACATACAGAAAGCATCAGAAAAAGGAATACCTTGCATATGGTGGGATAATGGAGCTTTTGTTGGAGATGGAGAATTATTTGGATTATTAGATAGGCGAAAGGGAGTATGGATGTATCCAGAAATAATTGATGCTTTGATAAAAGGATTAGAATAGAGAAAAAAACATAATAAAATCTTAAATTAGGAGAGCCAGGTTTGAAAATTAATATATTCTTATAATTATTTTTAGTATATAATGCACTTTTATAGGACATTATTTTATTAGCAGAAGGATATTTGTCAGACAATAAAAAAATGATATAATATAAGAAGAAACACAAAAAAATATAAGTGATTTAGGAATATGGAATTAATTGTTGTTGTCTTTTTTCAAAAAACTTAGAAAATTTGATCAAAAAGTTGTTGACAAAGGAATACCTCTGTGATAATATTATTTTTGCTGACGCGTTAACAAAGCTTAGCAAAACGAAACAACAAAGTTTTCAAGCCTAGTGATTTAAATGGTTAGCAAGAATAAGTACCTTGATAATTGAACAGTGAAACAACCCTGAAAATTCTAAAAAACTGAAGTCTTCACACATGGGACTTCAAAATAGATTTTCAAGAAACGAACAGTATCGATTTA
>JAAYPG010000048.1 GCA_012519905.1 Clostridiales bacterium
AAAGAGTAGTAATTGTAGACGATCTAATCTTTTCAGGAAAGAGCTTATATGAAAGGATAGAAAGGCTTAAAGAACTGGCAGACATTGAAATAGCAGCTGTTATTGTAATAGCTGATTTCATGTCTAAGAGCAAAGATGACATAAAGACAGGATCACAAAGAATAGAAGAGATGTATAACACGAAGGTATATTCAATTGTAACCAAAGAGGATATAGATAGAGCAATAAAAAAATAAAATCACATGACATGAACATAGCGAAGGGACGTTTTATCTGCTTTTTTGAAAGAAAAAGGACGGATGAAGCGTCTTTTTTGTCATAGTCATAAAATACTACAAGGAAAAAGATAGCATAAAATGGCATATATATATTATAATGAAGTAACATTATAAGTAAGTTATTATTACACATTTGGTTGAAAGCAAAATGCAGCAGACTATTTAATATGGTTGAATTATAGGAGTGAGATTATGAAAAAGATTATTTCATTATTTCTTTTAGTAACACTTATGATTTCTAATGTTACTTATGCAGATGCAGCTAAGATTTGGAGTAAGTATGTAGCTAAGGATAAAAGTTACTCATTTCACTATCCAAGTGGATGGAAGGTCACCGATGATGACTCAACGATAGTAATTGAAAATGCTAAAAGTAAAGAACAGTTAATGATGGTTATGATTCCATATGAGAATCAGAAGAGCCCTAAGCAATTGGCAAGCAACTTTATATCACTAGTAAAGGGAGCAAACCCTAATATAAAGGCATCAAATTGGCGTTCCCTAAATGACTCTATGGATGACCATGTGGTATTTGACCTTTCAGACAAGATTGCTAACAAAAAGCATCTTGGGCTGGGACTTGTTATAAAAGATCTAGGTCAAGCTATATGGTTTTCTTATTTTGCGCCAGAAGCGGATTACTATCAGATTCGGGCTTATAGATTAATAGAGGGTTTTATAAGCTCCATGGCCTTAGGTACAGCATCAATCGCTCCAAGAACAGATTATACTATAGATGTGGCGACAAATATTGATAAAAATGCAAAAGGGTTTTTATTTGTTCTGGAATTTGCTCTAGGGGCACCACTAACAAAAAGTCAGGAGGATACAATCTTAAAATCTCTTAAGGATGGCTGGAGATATCTTTCGGAGGAGGAGCTTAAGACCTATGATGAATATCCGAAACTAGTCAAAAGCATAATGAAGGTAAAGCAGAAGGATATGGAAAAGCTTAGAGCTGCTCTTGAGGAGATGATAAATGAATGGCTTGAAGAAACCGACCAAAAAGATTCATCAGTAAAAATAATTAAGAGTACTTTGGATAAGCGGGGAAAAGTAGTTCTAAAAGGGAAGCCACCACTGACAGAAATGTCTTTACAGGCATATAGTGAGTTAATTGCATATTCAAAGCTATTACAAAAGAATCCGAAAGCATCACCTGACAAGATAACTAAAAAATCAGTTGATGGTATTAAGAAACAGGTCAAGGAAGTGTGGAAAGACCTTTCTAAGGAAGACAAGGAGGATATAGCAACTGCACCGGGTCTATGGGTCTGTCTGCGGTCGCTGTATAGGTTTGGAACCAAGGAAGAGCAGAAGGAAATTCGTGATAGTATAAAGAAAATTGAGCAGGCAAAAGAGCAACCAAAAGAAAATAGTAATAAAGCCAATGCAAAAAAGGCCATGGATATGAATGCACATTGGAGTATGATGCAGATACAACAGATGACATTTAACTCCTATATGTGGAGCAGAGGCTTTAATTATAGTATCACTATGGGCAAGATTTGGTAGAGGTAAAGATGAAAGATGGTATAGTTACCTATTTTATCAGGGAGAATAAATAATCATCACCTTACCCTTTAGGGGACAAGGAAAAACAAGGGGACGTTTCATTTGTTTAATTTTAAATTGGACAGATGAAGCGTCCCCCTTAACATATTTTTAATATTAAGAGTCTATTAAAATACTATAAATTATCTTGTATTTGTTCTATAAGATTAATATAATAGGAAGAGCATCCGACAGGAAATGTTTGCTAGATCTGGAGGTAAAACCTCCAAAAAAGTAGATTTAAAAATATTTTATATCTAGGAGGTTCCTATGCTAGGGTTTATTATAATAGGTTTTATTTTTATTTTTTTAGGATTAGGAGTTCATGTGTTTAAGTGGTACTTCTTGATATCAGGCTATAACACCATGTCTAAGGAAAAGAAGGCAAATGTTGATATTGAAGGTCTTGCACGTTTCATTGGTAAGTATGGCTATGCAAATGGCGGTATTTTGTTACTAGCCGGTATCTTATACGGCTTAGGCTTGAAGTTTGTATTAGCGCCTGCCCTTGTTTTATTTATTGTGATGACTATTTATGTGCTGATTAAGGCGCAAAAATATGACAAGAATATATTTGATGAAGCTGGAAAACTACGTGAGGGGGCTGGTAAGCAATTTATTTTACCCCTTGGTATCACAATTATTGCGCTTGCTTTTGTAGGAATAATGTTAATTTCATCCTACAAAGAAACTGTTGTATCCTTTCTTGATGGGGGAATAGAAATTCATGGTATGTATGGGGAATTATACAGATGGGAGGATATTGAGGATGTTAAGTTAATGGAGGAACTGCCAACTATAGAGCGAAGAACAAATGGCTCAGCGTTGGGTCCAAAACTTAGAGGACATTTTAGAACGACAGAGCTTGGTTCAGTTAAGCTATTTGTAAATAAGAATAGCCCGCCGTTTATATATCTGGAAACAATAAATGGTGTGACAATCTTTAATAAGGATAATATGGATGATACGCAAGAGATATATAGCATAATTAGACGGGAAACAGAATAAGTAAATGTACACCTCATTGGTATGCTGAAAATGAGGTGGAGACTATTAAGGAGAGAACAGAATGCTTCAAATCAAAAACATTAGTAAACAGTATATTACAGGAGAGTTGACACAAAATGCACTTAATGATGTAAGTTTAAACCTAAGAGACAACGAGTTCGTAGCTATACTAGGCCCAAGTGGATCAGGAAAAACCACCTTGCTAAATATTATAGGTGGGCTAGATCGGTATGATAGTGGGGATATGATAATTAATAGCATATCAACAAAAAAATATAAGGACCGTGACTGGGATTCATACAGAAACCATACAATTGGCTTTGTATTTCAAAGCTATAATCTTATTTCTCATCAATCGATACTGTCCAATGTAGAGCTGGCGCTTACCATTTCAGGGATTTCCAGAGCGGAGAGGAAGAGAAGAGCCAAAGAAGCGCTTATAAAAGTAGGGCTTGGAGATCAGCTCCACAAACGTCCCAATCAGATGTCTGGTGGACAAATGCAACGTGTTGCCATAGCCCGTGCCCTAGTGAACGACCCAGATATCCTCTTGGCCGATGAGCCCACGGGGGCCCTTGACACCGAGACAAGTATTCAGGTAATGGAGTTAATTAAGGAAATAGCCAAAGACCGCCTTGTTATTATGGTTACACATAACTCTGAGTTAGCGGAAGAATATGCAAACCGGATTGTAAAGCTTAGAGACGGTAAAATTATAGATGACACAAATCCTTATGAGATAGAAGAGGCTGAGCTTGAAGAGCCTAAGCATAAGAATATGGGAAAAGCGTCCATGTCCTTTTTAACTGCTTTATCACTAAGCTTTAATAACCTACGAACTAAAAAGGGAAGAACCATCCTTACATCCTTTGCTGGCTCAATAGGAATTATAGGAATAGCCCTAATATTATCTCTTTCAACTGGTGTTAACAATTATATTGATAAGATACAAAGAGATACTATGGTTTCATACCCAATTACTATTGAAGCCCAGTCCTTTGATTTTGCCAGTATGATGATTGCAGGAAGAGAACATGTAACCGGTGAGAGAGACCATGATTTAGATGCCATTTATTCTAATTCCTTTGACTTGGATATGGCAAGTAAAACAACTAGCAGTATCAAGAAAAACAATTTATCACCATTGAAGGATTATTTGGATGATAAGAATAATGACATTCATCAATATATTGGTGAAAATGGTATAGTATACTCCTATGATGTTTCCTTTGACACATATGCTTATGATCCGAATGATGAGCTTATCAATACAGATGGAAGTGATTTCATCTATAGTGGCTTAAATGGAATGAATGGTGATATGTCTATGGGAATGGGTATGCAGATGAATAATAGTAACTTTGCAGAGCTCTTACCCGGTTCAGGTGATTTGCTAATAAGTTCAGCTGTAACAGAAAACTACGAGCTTCTACATGGAAGCTGGCCTAAGAAGTACAATGAGTTAGTATTGGTGCTTGATAAAAACAATGAGGTTCCTTTATCTGTCTTATATGAGCTTGGTGTATTACCTGCAAATGAGTATAAAGAGATATTAAGTGAAATTGAATCAGGTGAAGAAATAGAGTTGGGATCCTATAATTGGACCTATGAGGAGTTCATTAATCAGACCTTTTATATGGTTTTTGCCAGTGATTATTATGTGGAAAATGATAAAGGACTATACGACTATATTGCAGATGATAGAGATAGGCTGACAGACCTTATCGATAATGCAGAGGAACTTAAAATTGTTGGAATTATTCGGCCATTTGAAGATGCCTCTTATACTTCTATTTTTAGGAACATCGGATATACTAAAGCCCTGACAGATTATATAATTGAACATACCAATAACAGCCCGGTCGTAAAAGCGCAAGAAGCAAATCCTGACATTAATGTGATAAATGGTATGGCCTTTGAGCCTAAGGATGACAAAGCCAAGATAGAAGATACAATTGAATATTTTTCAGGACTTGGGATAAGTGAAAAAGCTAAGCTTGCAAAAGAAATCGTGCAAGTGATGTATATAAATGACCCAGACAGTGCTGAAATGGTACTTTCTATGGGCGAGACAGAACTAGCAGCTATATTAGATGAATATCTAAAGGAACCTGATGATAATACTTTGCTGGCCATGTATGATTACTACATTTCAACAGGATCCTATGAGGATAATTTGAAAAGCTTTGGGTATGTTAGCCTTGATGTGCCTTCAGCTATAAGCCTTTACGCGGACAATTTTGAAGACAAGGAAGCTATTACAGACCAAATCGAAAAATATAATAGTACAGCTAGTGCAGAGAATCAAATTAGCTATACTGATTATGTGGGTTTATTGATGTCTTCCGTAACCACAATTGTTAATGTTATATCTTATGTGTTGATAGCCTTTGTGGCAGTGTCGCTCATAGTTTCCTCTATCATGATTGGTATCATAACATTTATATCTGTTTTGGAGCGAACAAAGGAAATTGGTATTCTTCGTGCAATTGGAGCGTCTAAGAGAAATATTTCGCAGGTATTTAATGCGGAAACATTTATTGTTGGTATATTTGCTGGTATAATTGGTGTAGGCATTACACTACTCCTGTTGATACCAATCAATGCAATCATTCATGCGGTGGCAAATACAACTGATATAAGTGCCTCTCTACCCGCCTGGAGTGCCTTAATCTTAGTAGTTTTAAGTGTCATGCTAACTCTAGTTGCTGGTCTTATACCTTCAAGGAAGGCTGCTAAGAAAGACCCTGTGGAAGCACTTAGGACTGAGTAGGTCAGGAGACGAAATCTCCGCACAAAAAAGAAGCTATAAGGAAGAATAGACATACTCATAAAATATTAATTATATGGAGGTCAATATGGATTTTAAAGATTTCAAATGGACAGTTGATACAAAATATGAGGAAAAGGATAATGGCATAATAGCTTATGCACCAGCAGACACAGATTATTTTGTAAATCCCGTTGATGGTCAGGTTAAAGCCAATGCTCCGTTTTTTTATAAAGAGGTTGAGGGGGATTTTATTCTAAGAGCAAGAGTTAGCCATGATTTTGTTTCTACCTATGATGCCTGTGTATTACTTGCCTTAGAGCACGATAAGCTTTGGGCTAAGGCATGCTTTGAATTCACGGATTTTGGTACTAATGCAGTTGTTACTGTAATGACCAATGAGAAATCAGATGATGCCAATGGTATTAATGTGGATACCAATGAGATATGGCTTCAGATGGCCCGTAAGGACAATGTATTTGCTATTCATTATTCACTTGATGGTAAGGAGTTTATCATGTCAAGACTTGCCCATCTTCCTATGAAGAAAAGAATTAAAGTTGGGTTAGAGGCACAATCCCCTACTGGAAATGGCGGTATGAGAAAGTTCGCAGATGTATCATTAGAGCTTAGAAGCCCGTTTGATATTCGAAAAGGGGTATAGGATAGATTGTATTTATGTTATAATAAGGACACTATATTATTACCAAGGAAAGTTCTTGATATATGTATAGAGAAACTCACCAGAGGTACGGTTAAGGAGGAATAAAGATGGATGTGATTTTCACCAGAAGAAGTGTACGAAGATATAAGAAACAAGTAGTGGAGCAGGAAAAGATCGAAAAACTCCTAAAGGCTGGCATGCAGGCTCCTTCTGCCGCGAATCAACAACCTTGGGAATTTATAGTGGTCCAAAAGCAAGAGAATCTTGATAAACTTGCCGGTATAAGTGCATATTCAAAGATGGTAGCAGATGCTCCATTAGCTATAGTGTTAGTTGGCAATGAAGATAGAATGAGACTACAGCTCCATTGGGAGCAGGATATGGCTGCGGCTACTCAGAACATCCTATTAGAAGCTGCTCATCTAGGGCTAGGAGCTGTATGGCTCGGAGTTGCACCTATAAAGGAACGGATGGATTATATCAGCGAGCTATATGGACTAAAGAAGAGACTTAAACCCTTCTGTGTTATTTCTATAGGATATCCAGAGGAGGGCCAGGAGAACAAGTTTGTAGATCGATACGATCCAGACAGAGTTCATAACGAAACATATTAAACGGTACCAGGTACCAAATAAGTTGGTACCTGGTACCGTTTTAAGTTTTTAGCTTTTCATTATATTACCCAGAAGTTTTATGTCTGCCTTCTGTCCGTTATAGAGAACAAGTCCCTTATATAACTTAGCAGATAGTATAATGGTTATTAGTGTAAATAATGTCAGCGCAAGTAAGGAGATTAGTCCTTCACCTAGTCCTATTGCTCCTGTGATTAAATCTGAAGGGACGCAAAAGGGAGCTGTAAAGGGAATATATCTGGCGACTGCTAAGATTTTGTAATTGCCTGCTATAGGTGCAAAGTAGCAGAGCAGCCAGCTGATTATTACCGGAAGCTGGAATAGCCCCTGGGTTGAAGCCACATCCTCGGGTTTAGAAACCATACAGCCTGTAAGGGCAGCCAACACACAGTAGAAGAGGAAGCCTATTCCAAAAAATAGGATAGCCAATAACACTGCGGAGAGTGTCATGCCAGTTTCACCGATATTATCCTTTATAAAATTAATAAATGTGATAACTGAGTTCTCATAGCCGGGATACATCTGATGTGCAATAGCATTACCACCATATAATCCGATAATTGCTGCCAATATCCAGCTTGTGAATTGTAAGATGGCAAGGGCAGTGGCAGCCAATACCTTACCCGTAATCATAGCGTATGGGTGGATGGAGGTTAGTAGAGTCTCCATAAGCTTGGAGGTCTTTTCCGTTGAAACTGATTTACTAACAACCTGGCCATAAAATAGAAGCATAAAATACATCATAAAGCTAAATATCATTGGAGTAAGAAGTTTTATAACCATAACAGCTACATTTGTGCTTTCTCCGAATTCAGAATAAGTAGTGATAACAGGAGTAAATACAGCAGCTAGCTCCTCATTGCTTAAATTAGCCTGCATAATTTTATTTCCCTCAAAAGAGGAGGTCATCTCTACCAATAGGCGTTCCACTTCTGTGGAGGCTACAATAGAATTGTGAGGTATTAAGGCTTCTAGCTCAAAGCTACTATCATTTCTTGTTATCATTACAGCTATTGTACTATCTGAATCCTTAGCGGCGTAATCCGCAAGATCTGCCTTTGTCATTATATCTAAATAAACATATTCAATATGACTAAAGTGCCCATTGGCAAGGTTAGGATTTGAGGCTTTATAGTCTATAGGATCCAGACCACTTGTATCTAACACAAGAACTTTATTGATGGAGGATATACTCTCTATATCTACCTGCCCAATCCCTTGTTTCTCATCTTCCTTGTCAGGCTTAGCCACAATTATATTCAATAAAATCATTACCCCTATAATTAAAACAGCAATAAGGGCGGTTACAATTTTAAAAGATTTTTTAATGGACTGGCGAAAGCTAAAGTTAAATACTGTCCCCCATCCCCTGAACTTATTTTTCATTTATAGTTAACCTCCTATATCTGTACCGGGTACATTCTTTTCATCGGTACCAGGTACCAACTAAAGTAATACCTAGGGCTGGTACCTGGTACCGTAATTGATGGTAGCGTAATTGATGGTACCGTAAATTATACTGACTTCGATATCTGAAATAGCTGTTTTAATTTGATTGTATTCCCATTATGAAGTATGAGTGTCTCATATATTTTTGCCACAAATCTAAATAGTAAGATTATTAATACCAGTTCTAGTGCAATCGCTAAAGCTACTATTGGGAGACTTGCATTTCCTACTAGGATTGCTCCCGGCAAAACAAAGGGAGATGATAAGGGGAAGAGAAATGCAAATACCACAAAGGCATTTGTGCCTGCACCTATCAGTGTGTTAGCAGCTCCCAGACCGATATATACACCTACCAAGCTTACCATTGTAAATAAAGTAAGACCTTCGTTAATTTCCTCAAGTCTACTGACAGTAGCTCCTGCGATACCTGCCAGCACTGCATAGAATAATAAACCTAGAAAAACTAATAGTATGCAGAGAATTATGTTGACTATATTTATATTGTTAAATAAGTCGCTAGGTAACAGCTGTGACAGTAGACTTTTATCCTTATATGAAAATGAAGCTGAAATCATATTTGATATAAATAGGGCTGCTACCATGGATAGCATTTGTATCATGGCTGCAGTCAGCATGGCTAATACCTTACCTATCATAAGGGCAAGGGGCTTAACTGTAATTAAAAGATACTCAACAACCCGGGTGGACTTTTCTGAAGCTATGGAAGTGGCAACCTGGGTTCCAGTAAGCATGGTTGTCATCATAACAAAGAATAGTATTCCATAGACAAACCAATACTCACTAGAGCTTATGGAGGTATCTTCTTCTAATATTTCTGCTCCGTTTATATCTGTCATAGTGACTTTTGATAGGACAGGAGTCTGTAGCAGTGCTAGCTGTTCACGGCTAATTCCTAGATACTCCATACGAGTATTGGTAAAGTCTGTTAAAAGCGCATCGCCAAGCCTTTGTAAATGAGACCTCTTGATAGGGCCCTCCTTGACCATGGATAAATGAAGATTATAAGAGCCGTTTTCTTCTGATATATCTAAGATAGCAGATGCATTCTCTTTATCAGTGATATGCTCTACCAATGTATCATAATCCATAATCATGGGTTCAAATGTAATATGCTTAAAGGATGTGATATTATTTATATCACTAAATTCTATATCTGTAAGAGAAGTCATATTATTTACATAAACTTTATCTATGGGGCTGGGTGAATTCTCGTCCTCTGTATTAGCAAAAAGTAGTTTACTGGCTATTGGCATAGAAACCAGCACTATCATTACTAAGATGATGTAGGAGATCAGATATGTTTTGCTTTTCAGCACCTGTTTTAATGTAAATGAATAGATATGCTTCCATCCAGTAATATTACTCTTCATCTTGATCAACTCCCACCTTTTCAACGAATATTTCATGTAATGATGGTTCCCTTAACTCGAATTTAATAATCGTAATATTATCACTTATGAGCCGAGTCAAAAATTCCATAGCTTGATTCTCGCCCTGAACCCTAAGATGATATTCACTGGGAGTCTTATTTATAATCTGTAGGTTAAAGGAAGTTATGTAGGACGCAATGTCCTGTTCGCACTTTACAAGAAGGTTGACCCGGCCGTAGCTCTTTTTAATCTCTGCCAGGTTACCCTGTAGTTTCACCTTTCCTCGGTCAAGTATAGTAATATCTGAGCAAAATTCTTCAATGGTAGGCATCTGATGGCTAGACATGATTAAGTATTTGTTCTTATTAATCTCCTCCCTAATAATTGATTTAAATAAGTCTGTATTAAGGGGGTCAAGACCACTAAAGGGCTCGTCTATTATTAATAGCTCAGGATCGGACAAAAGAGCAACCATAAGCTGTATCTTTTGTTGATTTCCTTTTGAGAGCTGATCGGCCTGATTAGATTTAGAAGATTTTCTACCTTTGCCCTTTGGAGGAAATACATATTCATTGACATCAAGACGGTCTGACCAGTACTTAATTCTTTCCAATGCAGTATGCTTATCCACATTTCTTAGCTTTGCAAAATACATTAGCTGATCCATTAAGCTGTATTTGGGATATAGACCCCTCTCTTCTGCAAGATACCCAACATTAGTATTTACCACGTCAATTGGGCTTCCATTCCATAGGACCTCTCCGCTGTTTTTGGCCAGCATGCCTAGAATGATTCTTATAGAAGTTGTTTTTCCCGCTCCGTTTGTTCCCAGTAAAGCATAGACACCGGGTTCCTTCATCTCAAAGCTGAGATTATCGACGACTAACTTATCGCCATATTTTTTTGTTATGTTTTTAACACTTAAAGACATAATAACCCTCTTTCCACTCTATTATCTAAATACTACAGAGTTTATTAAAGTATGTTTAGCAAGCAAAAGCTTGATTAGATAGCTTAGAGAGTTTCGTAAGCGAAACTCTCTAAGCTTATTGGGAATAAGTATACCACTTTTTTTATACCATGAAAAGGAAAAATATATAAAATTATATATATTATATCTTTTTTATTGCAAATACCATTCCGCTCATTGGATAAATCCATTTATTTGTTACAATAACATTATACATGCCATGGTCCTTTTCTAAGGCATTTCCAATTGAGGATTCAATACTGTCGCTGAAAAACGAATACATCTCTACCTTCATCTTATCTGGCTGGTAACTTAATTGAATCTTAGGAGAGTATGTAGGATCACTAAGTGCTACTTGGAACTCACTATTCCAGAGCTGTACCATATGAAATAGAATTCTTACTGAATGGCACTCCTTATTAAGCAGGTGGTTAGAATGGAATAGAACCTTAATACCTAATTCATCTGCGGTTATCTTAAGGATTTCTGCCGGCTCATTATCGATTTTTATTTTAAGTTTTATAAAGGAATTAAAAAAGTCATTTAATTCTTGCGGAGATAAAGCAATTATTTTATCCAAGTCCTCTTGCTTTATTTTAAGATTTTCTCTAAATATATAAGGAATTTGCTCTTCACATCCTGGCTTTTCTTTACCAGTTCTTAGTGCATAGTCTAGGTTTTCATTATCAAAGAAAAATCCGGCATAGAAGTTGCTAGGTAAGTCTTCTACTGATTCATCATTAAGATAATATATATTATATTGTAGGGTTTCTGCTAAATAGAAGTAATCCGCAGGATTAAAAATATCATTTTTAGGAATATCATGTAATAGCTGAATGTTATAATCAAAGTAGCTTCGGATATTATATGTAGCTTCAGCTGTTAGGTATGGGTCTAAGGCCCCTTGTACCATAGCACAGGCTCTTTTATCAACCAGTGAGGAAATTGTAGAATTAATAAATCCCTGCCTTTGTTCTTTCGTAAATAATGCAATGGTCTCCGGATCGCTCATTAGGGTTTCAGTAATTTGCTCTGACATCTCGATAGCTGATATATCCTGTGTGAGCTTTTCATAGGCAAAATTAAATATAAGAAGTGGTGGTAATATACCCAGTATATTAGCTGTAATATCATCTAATAAATCATTGAAGCTTAATCCCCATACAAAAACTTTCAAAAGTAATAATATAATCCATACAAGAATAGTGCCAATTATTAAAATGCCCATCATTCTTTTCTTATTCTTTTTTATACTTTAGCTTGTTGTTATGGTGAAATTCAGATTTATTTTTCATATTTCAGCTCCTCTTTCGTAAATAATCCTGTATATAAAGTATTGGTTTTATTATAATAAGCCCAAAATTTATCTCCATAATCATAATGCCACCATTCTGATGGCAGGTTGGTGAATCCTGCTTTTGTCATTGAGTTATATAACATTCTTCGATTATATATAATATCTTTCTCTTTTGTGTTCTCAAAGTAAGCAGTATGAGTTTTATCCGTAAATTCATCAAATGCCGTTCCCATATCTAATTCATTGCCATTGGGATCAACTATTGTTAAATCAATAGCGCCTCCAGTAGTATGCACAGGAGGATTAGTTCTTTCATGGACCGGTGGTGATATAAAACCAGACAAAAACTCCTCACGTTCATCTTCTGATAGAGACTCTAAATCATATTTTTCAGCGAGAAGAGATGTGTAGTTTTCGTATAATTCCTCCTGTAATTTTATAGGACGCCAGGTATCATATATCTTATATTTATATCCCTTAGGTAAAAGTCCCTGTGCGATTATTAACCTCTCCAGTACTTCCTCTCGGACAAAACAGGTCTTAACAGCATTCTTGAACTTCATCTTAGGGTATTGTAAATCCATATCAAATCCCATATTCTCATTAATGGACACTATTTTAGAACTAATAAAACCGTTATTAGTCCATTTCTTAGGTAATTCTAACTTTCTAATAGGATTTTCCAATATGGTTTTATTTTGCATTTTTAAATCCCTTAAATCCACCCTTTGACTGCATACTTAAAATATTGGTATCAAATGAAAATGTGATGTTTTCCTCTTCCCGCTTTCTTTTTAAGGCCAGATCAATTAGTCTATTAAGCAGCTCTTTATATGGCATGCCAATTGGTTCCCATAGATAGAATGCTAATGAACCGGGTATGGTATTAATCTCATTAAAATATAAGCTACCATTATCTTCATCTATCATGAAATCAATTCTAGCCACACCGTTACAGCCAAGCTGTTTAAAGGCCTCTACAGCCATGGAGCGAATTTTTTCTCTCATCTCCACTGTTAAATCTGCAGGTAACTTTCTTTGAACGCTGGCCATTCCTTTAGAACCGCCTTTAGCATTACTGAGATATTTATCTTCATAGCTTAATATTTCATCCTTATGTAGAGGCTCTTCACATTCAGATGCTATAGCTTCATTGACATCTCCTAGGACTGCACAATTTATTTCTCTTAAGTTCTTAATTCCGTGCTCTACAAGAACCTTATTTGCATAAAGAAAGGCATCATCTATTGCAGACAATAGTTCATTTTTATCATTGGCTAGACCTATACCAACGCTGGAACCCAAGTTAATAGGTTTAACTATAACAGGGTATCCTAGCTCTTTTTCAATATTTTCTATCATCTGATTAATGTTCTTATAATCAGCTGTTGTATAATGGAGACAATCAAGTACAGGAATGTTATTATCCTTCAGCACTGTCTTCATAATATATTTATCCATGCCTATAGCTGATGCGGTTACATCACATCCTACAAATGGAAGACCTAATAGTTTTAGAAAGCCTTGCAGGGTGCCGTCCTCAACATTAGTACCATGAACTATGGGAAAGGCAACATCAATCTTAATCTCTCTAGGTTTCTTAAACAATTTGAATGGAAAGGATAAAAGTTTCACATGACCATCTTCATTGACCATAATAACCCGTTGACTTTCCTTCAATAGATTATCTATATTTTTATAGGCATTAATGTCCCCAATGTTATCCCCTATATACATCTCATTTTGCTTAGTTATATATATAGGAAGAATATCATATCTATCTGTATCCATATTGGCAATTGCCTGTATTCCTGAAATTATTGAAACCTCATGTTCTACGCTTTTGCCTCCAAACATCACTGCGACTTTTATCTTCATAACTGATCTCCTCTCAATAATTATCTGGCAAATCATTTTCTAATAAAATATACTTATGCTTATCCGTTTTGATATCATAAGCATGCTTAATTGCATCATCAAATATATCCGTAACATAAAGCTTTGATTTATCAAAGCCTTCGCTTATTAAACCATCATAAATAGCTTCAGTCTGCTTCTTTCCGACAAGTATTACATAATCGCATCTTGTAGAAGCCTGCCTGCCAAATTCCCTATTGTAATAATCCTCTTGGCTACCCAACTCAACCATCCCTGGTGTTATAAGAATTCTAAGACCATCAAACAGTGATAGGGTATCAAGAGCTGCTTTAGAACCTGCAGGGTTAGAATTATAGGCGTCATCTATTATAGTTAGATTACCACCTTTCTCAATTAGCTGCAGTCTATGTTCTACTGGCTGTAATCTTCTAACTGGTATAGTAAGGTCCTCTAGAGGAATTCCAAGTGAGTTAGACACAGCTATAGCTGCGACTATATTAACTACATTATGGCGCCCTAAAAGCTTGGTATTAAACTGAGCCTTCTCTTTATTCGATGTAATAACAGTAAATTCCGTTCCTT
>JAAYPG010000049.1 GCA_012519905.1 Clostridiales bacterium
CTAAGGCTTTCTATAATATTCTTGATTGTGGCTCCATTAGTATCATTGGTAATCTATCTAATAATGAAACTGTCAGTTCCTTATTATAGAGTACGTCAAAGGATGCTCGATAGGGTATCACGTATCACAAGAGAGAATTTAAGCGGTGCACGGGTGATTAGGGCTTTTTCTAAGCAGGAGCATGAGATTAATAGATTTAGTGATGCCAATAACCAAGTGGCAGATATAGCTATAAATGTAGGAAAGATATCTGCCTTCTTAAATCCTGCTACCTTTGCCATATTAAATATGGCCATATTAGCCATTCTATGGTTTGGTGGCTTACGGGTTGAGGCAGGAAATCTAACGCAAGGAGAGGTTATCGCATTTGTAAACTATATGACACAGATCTCTATAGCCTTAGTGGTAGTTGCCAACCTTGTTGTTATATTTACTAAGGCCTCGGCATCTGCTAGAAGAATTAACCAGGTATTTGAGACTCTGCCTTCTGTTAAGGAGGGTGAAGAGGGTATATCAGTTCAGGACCAGGTAGAGAATATGCCTATAGATGATTTGCAGGATAAACTGAGCAACAAGAATCAGAGGCCACTGGTTAGCCTGGATAAGGTGTCATTTGCCTATTTTGGTTCGGACGAATATGCTTTGGATGATATAAGCTTTGATATAAATGAGGGTGAGATAATAGGTATTATAGGCGGAACTGGCTCAGGCAAATCTACACTGATAAATCTTCTACCCAGGTTTTACGATGTGGACAAGGGTGAAATTCGTATAGATGGAATACCTGTTAAAGAATATTCATTTGATAGACTAAGGTCCTTATTTGGAATTGTACCACAAAAGGCAGTACTCTTCTCAGGAAGTATAAGTGATAATCTTAGATACTCAAATGAGAAAGCTTCAATAGATGATATAGAGAGGGCAATAGATATTGCTCAGGCCAAGGATTTTGTGGATAGGCTTTCTGACGGTTACGACTCACAGATAAATCAAGGGGGGAGAAATCTCTCTGGAGGACAAAGGCAGCGACTTACCATAGCTAGAGCTTTAGTAAGAAAACCAAGGATTCTTATACTGGATGATAGCTCTAGTGCCCTAGATTATGCAACTGATGCTAGATTAAGAGAAAGCATTGGTAAGAATTGTGAGGGAACCACAGTAATTATTGTATCTCAGAGAGCAAATTCAATAAAACATGCAGATCAAATCATAGTGCTTGATGATGGTAGGATGGTAGGCATAGGCAAGCATGATGAGCTCTACCAAACCTGCCAGATATATAGTGAAATCTGTGATTCGCAAGTGAAGTAAAGGGAGGTTTTCTAGTGAATTCATATGATGAAAGTAATTCAATACTCAAGAGATTATTCTCCTATGCAAGGCCCTATCGTGGGTTTTTAATCATAGCACTTATAAGCTCATTTATAAGTGTGACACTGTCGCTATTGATTCCTATATTTATAGGAAAGTCTGTGGATTACATTGTAGGACCCGGTGAGGTTGATTTTAGCGGCATACTTAATATAATCCTATATCTGGCTGCATTTATAGGAGGTAGCACCATATTTCAATGGCTTATGTCCTATTCAACCAATAAGATAACCTTTTTAACTATTAAGGACCTTAGAAGCCAGGTGTTTGATAAGCTAAATATCATACCCTTTGAGAAGATTGACCGTACACCTCATGGCAATATTATAAACACCATGGTAAATGATATAGATGTCATTTCCGATGGCCTTTTACAGGGCTTTACTCAGCTGTTTTCTGGAATAATGACCATACTAGGTACTATAGGCTTTATGCTTAGTATTAATCTAGGTATTGGTATATTAGTAGTTGTGCTTACCCCCTTATCTTTATTTGTAGCTTCCTTTATCGCTAGAAGAATTTATAGTAAGTTCACTGAGCAGACACAGATTAGAGGTGAGATGGGAGGACTTACCTCGGAGCTCCTAGGAAATCAAAAGGTTGTAAAGACATTTTCCTATGAGGATAGGGCACTAGATCGTTTTAAGGATGTAAATGAAAGACTGCATGAGGTTGGTGTCATGGCACAATTTTATTCATCCCTGACTAATCCCAGCACCAGATTTGTAAATGGTATCGTATACGCTGCTGTGGGAATATTGGGAGCATTTTCAGCTATAGCAGGAAGGATAACTATAGGACAGTTAACGAGTTTTCTATCCTATGCTAATCAATATACCAAGCCATTTAATGAAATATCCGGAGTTATTACAGAGCTTCAGTCTGCTTTAGCCTCTGCAAAAAGGGTATTTGCCTTGATTGATTTAGAGCCTGAGTCATCAGATGAGCATTTACAAGCTCATGTCAAAAGTGATGGAAGAGTAAAGCTTACTGATGTGGAATTTTCATATAATAAGGAGAATCCTCTTATAGAGGGCCTTAATATGGATGTTCATCCTGGCAGCAGGATAGCCATAGTTGGACCTACGGGTTCTGGTAAAACCACAGTGATTAATCTGCTTATGAGGTTCTATGATGTGAATAAGGGTAACATAGAGGTAAGCGGGGTGGATATTAGAAGCATGCAGAGGAAAGCACTCCGTAGTATGTATGGTATGGTACTTCAGGAAACATGGTTGTTTGAGGGAACTGTAAGAGAGAACATTGCCTATGGTAAGGAGGATGCCACTGAGAACGAGATTATCAGTGCGGCTAAGTCGGCCTATGCCCATAGCTTTATCAAACGTCTGCCAAATGGCTATGATACCATAATAGCTCAAGACGGAGGAAATCTCTCTCAGGGGCAAAGGCAGCTTCTTAGCATTGCAAGAGTCATGCTACTTAAGCCTCCTATGCTTATTCTGGACGAGGCCACAAGTAATATCGATACAAGAACAGAAATCCATATACAGAAAGCATTTGCTAAGCTGATGAAGGGAAGAACCAGCTTTGTGGTAGCCCATAGGCTATCTACCATCAGGGAATCGGATTTAATTCTAGTTATGGACCAAGGTAAAATCATTGAGCAGGGAAGCCATGAGGAGCTACTAAGAAGTGAGGGCTTCTATTACAAGCTTTACCACAGTCAGTTTAGAACCAATCAAAGTTAATTATAATAAATATATGTGGGGGTGTTTACATGAGTAAGCCGGGTAAATATAGTGCCGGGCAGGTTGTTTTTACTGTTATTTTCATACTGTGGTTTATTGCATCTATACTGGGTTTGATTTATTTTTCGGAAAATGATAATACAGGTATGGTTGTGTTACTGTTTGGTAACTATTTATTTATATTTGGGCTTATAGGAATATATTTTGGAGGCATCAAATTAAAGAATATATGGATTCTCTTGTTTCCGACAATAGGACTAGTCCTCATGGTATCTAGTGCAATCTTTATGTGGGGTAGTGATAAAGCTATATTACAGCTGGGGGAGTTAATACCTGTGTTATTGCTCTGTCTATTCATTGTTGTAGGAACAGGATTGGTTTTAGGCACCATCGTCTCAGATAATAACTTGAAAAAGAGATGTACATATCAGATCATTGCAAAATGTGTGAAGCTTAATTCACGTTTATTTAGGAGTACCTCTAGAGATTATGGATCAAAGGTAAAGAGATTGTATGCGCCAGTATTTTCTTATTATTTCAGAAATAAGAACTATGAGGTTGAGTATGATTTTTACAAAAGAACTGGTTATCCTAATGTGGATGATAGGGTTTACATTTTCATAAATCCTGATTATCCCACAGAAATATATTGGCCGTCAAAATCGACTAAGCTATTATTAATTGCCATGGGTAGTATTTTTATAATAGCAGGTGCCATAGCAATGTATTTATTCGTCAGTCAGCTGTAGTCATCTTGAAAAAGGTAAGATTTTTACTAGCAATGTTATGGTAATTTGTTAAGGCTTGACTTATATTTGACCTTCATAAAAGGTAAGACTATACCTTATGGAGGTCATTTTATATTGAGCAGAACAACAGAACAAACATTCGAAAAATGTATTGATTTTACTATTCCCCTATGGTAGAATGATATAGATTAAATGACAAGCAAGAAGGGTAGGTGTCTTATATGAATTTTAAACTGGTTTCTGAATTTGCTCCAACAGGGGACCAACCGGAGGCCATTCGTGCCTTAACGGAAGGATTTATTAGCGGTAATCAATGTCAAACCTTACTTGGTGTAACTGGTTCGGGTAAGACATTTACCATGGCAAATATTATACAGAATATACAGAAGCCGACACTGATTATCGCTCATAACAAGACCCTTGCAGCTCAGCTATACGGTGAGTTCAAGGAGTTTTTTCCTGAGAATGCAGTGGAGTATTTTGTAAGCTATTATGATTATTATCAACCGGAAGCATATGTTCCTTCTACAGATACCTATATTGAGAAGGATTCCGCTATAAATGAAGAGATAGATAAACTTAGGCACTCGGCAACTGCTGCTTTGACTGAACGGGATGATGTTATTGTGATTGCCAGTGTATCATGTATATATGGTCTTGGTAGCCCCATAGATTATCAGAACATGGTGTTATCACTCCGACCGGGAATGATAAGAGATAGAGATGATGTACTGAGGAGATTAGTAGATATTCAATATACCAGAAATGACATGGACTTTAAGAGGGGTACCTTTAGAGTTCGTGGTGATGTTGTGGAGATATTCCCAGCATCTTCAGCAGATCTGGCATTTAGAGTTGAATTTTTTGGCGATGAAGTGGATAGGATTCTGGAGATAGATGTACTGACTGGTGAGATAAAGAATTCACTGGAGCATATGGCTATATTTCCTGCATCCCACTATGTTGTTGCACCAGATCAGCTGGAGATAGCCATACAAAATATCGAGGCCGAGGCTGAGGAAAGAGTCCGCTATTTTAAAAGTGAGGACAAGCTTCTAGAGGCACAGAGAATTTCTGAAAGAACCAATTTTGATATTGAGATGCTTAGGGAGACAGGATTTTGCTCAGGAATAGAGAATTATTCAAGACATTTGACAGGACTGGAACCTGGCGCTCCACCTCATACACTGATGGATTATTTTCCAGATGACTTTTTAATTATTATAGATGAATCTCATATGACTATTCCTCAGATAAGGGGAATGTATGCTGGAGACAGATCAAGAAAGCAAACCTTAGTTGATTTTGGATTTCGTTTACCCTCAGCCCTAGATAATAGGCCGCTGAATTTTGAGGAATTTGAAAGTAAGATTAGCCAGATATTATTCGTATCGGCTACCCCATCAGTCTATGAGAGAGAGCATGAGTTGCTTCGAGTGGAACAGGTAATTCGTCCAACTGGTCTATTAGATCCAGAGGTGTCTATAAGGCCTGTTGAGGGACAGATTGATGATTTACTTGGTGAGATTCGTAAGGAGATAGATAAGAAAAGCAAGGTACTTATTACTACACTAACGAAACGAATGGCAGAGGACCTAACTAATTATCTTCGCGAAGTTGGTATCCGTGTTAAATATCTTCATTCAGATATTGATACATTAGAACGCTCAGAGATTATCAGAGATATGAGGATGGATCTGTTTGATGTACTGGTGGGAATTAATCTGCTACGAGAGGGTCTTGATATTCCTGAGGTAGGATTAGTGGCTATACTTGACGCTGATAAGGAAGGGTTCTTGCGATCTGAGACCTCTCTGGTTCAGACTATAGGTAGAGCGGCCCGTAATGCAGAGGGAAGGGTTATTATGTATGCTGATCGTATGACAGAATCCATGCAAAAAGCCCTCAGTGAGACCAATCGCAGAAGGCAGATTCAACACGATTATAATCTCAAGCATGGAATTACACCAACTAGTATACAGAAGAAGGTTCGAGATTTAATAAGCATATCCAAGAAAGTAGAGCAGGATGTTAAGGATATGGAGAAGGATTTTGAATCCATGACAAAGCAAGAGCTTAATGAGGTTGTTAAGAGGATTACTAAGCAAATGCATACTGCAGCTGCAGAGCTAAACTTTGAGCTGGCGGCTCAGCTTCGTGATAAGATGATTGAGGTAAAAAAACAGCTTTTAGAGTTTGATTAATATTATAGAGGATACACAACTCCATTATCATTTTAGGTGGGGCGAACATACTATATAATTTTTAACAAATACACAATATGAGAATAGAACAGGTGGAGCTATGTCAGAAAAGAAGAATTATATCAGAATTAGAGGTGCTAAGGAGAATAACCTGAAGGATATTAGTATAGATATTCCCAGGGATCAGTTTGTTGTCTTGACTGGTCTTTCTGGCTCAGGGAAATCCTCATTAGCCTTTGATACTATCTATGCGGAAGGACAAAGACGCTATATGGAGTCTCTTTCTTCCTATGCAAGACAGTTTTTAGGACAGATGGAGAAGCCCAATGTAGAAAGCATAGAAGGGCTTCCACCGGCCATATCAATTGATCAAAAATCAACTAATCGTAATCCCAGATCAACAGTAGGAACTGTAACTGAGATTTATGATTATTTTCGTTTACTATATGCAAGGATTGGCATACCTCACTGTCCAAAGTGTGGTATAGAGATAAAGAAGCAGACAGTAGACCAGATGGTAGATGAAATTATGTCTCTTCCTGAAGGTACAAGAATTCAATTACTAGCGCCGGTTGTAAGAGGGCGTAAAGGGGCCCACGTTAAGCTTTTTGAGCAGGCTAAGCGAAGTGGTTATGTCAGAGTTAGAGTAGACGGAAGTTTATATGAATTAAGTGAAGAGATTGTTCTCGATAAGAATTTGAAACATAATATCGAGATTATTGTGGACCGCTTAATTGTCAAAGAAGGAATAGAGCAAAGACTTTCTGATTCTATCGAGAATGTATTGAAGCTAGCAGAGGGTCTTATGATATTAGATATTATTGATGGGGAACCCAAGACATTTAGTCAGAATTTTTCTTGCCCTGATTGTGGGATAAGTATTGAAGAGATGGAGCCCAGAGTCTTCTCCTTTAATAACCCCTTTGGTGCTTGTCCTGATTGTCATGGAATAGGAATTAAGATGGAATTTGATGAAGATCTTCTAATACCTTATAAGGATTTAAGCCTTATAGGAGGAGCTATTGCTGCACCCGGATGGCAGTCTATTAAGGATAATGGAAGCTACACTAGATGTATTATGGAGGCCTTGGCTAAGGAATATAAATTTGATTTAAATACTCCCTATAATGATCTTCCGGAGAAGATCAAGCATATGTTTATCCATGGAACAGATGGTAAGACTGTAAAGGTTCATTATCAAAGCCAAAGAGGTCAAGGAATATATGATGTGGCCTTCGAAGGGCTTATTAGGAATGTTGAAAGAAGATATAGAGAGACAGGCTCTGAAACTATAAAGCAGGAATATGAGACATTTATGAGGTCCACTCCTTGTAGAGAGTGTAAAGGGAAAAGACTGAAGAAGGAAGCCCTTGCCGTAACTGTGGGAGACAGGAATATATCTGACCTTACTGAGCTACCTATAAATGATCTTGCAAACTTTATGGAAAATATTAATCTTTCTGATGTACAGATGAAGATAGGTGAACTGATTTTAAAGGAAATAAAAGCAAGATTGAGTTTTCTTATAAGTGTTGGTTTGGATTATCTTACTCTTGCTAGAGCAACGGCATCCCTGTCTGGAGGAGAAGCTCAAAGAATTCGCTTGGCTACACAGATTGGGTCAGGCCTTGTTGGTGTGGCATATATATTGGATGAACCAAGTATAGGACTTCATCAGAGAGATAACAGCAAATTAATCAGTGCCTTAAAGGATCTAAAGGATCTTGGTAACACCTTGATAGTGGTTGAGCATGATGAAGATACTATGTATGCAGCAGATCATATAGTAGATATAGGACCAGGGGCCGGAGAACATGGGGGATTAGTAGTTGCAGAGGGTAAGGTAGAGGACATTATTAATAATAAGGACTCGATTACCGGAGCATATCTAAGTGGAAGAATTAAGATTCCTGTACCTGCTAAGAGACTTAAGCCGACTGGGTACCTGACCATAGTAGGAGCAGCAGAGAATAACTTAAAGAATATAAATGTGGATATTCCCCTAGGAGTCATGACCTGTATTACAGGTGTATCGGGCTCGGGAAAGAGTTCCCTAGTATCTGAAATTCTATATAAAAGATTAGCTAAGGACTTAAACCGCGCTCATTCTATTGCGGGAAAACATAAGGATATATTGGGAATAGAGCAGCTTGATAAGGTTATTAATATAGACCAATCTCCGATTGGTAGAACGCCACGATCTAATCCAGCAACCTATACCGGTGTATTTGATCAGATAAGAGATCTTTTTGCAGCTACTCAGGATGCCAAAATGCGTGGCTATAAAAAGGGAAGATTCAGCTTTAATATTAAGGGAGGCCGTTGTGAGGCCTGTAGCGGAGACGGTATATTAAAGATAGAGATGAATTTCCTACCTGATATCTATGTTCCCTGTGAGGTATGCAATGGTAAGAGATATAACCGTGAGACTCTTGAGGTGAAGTACAAGGGTAAGAGCATATATGATGTGCTAAATATGACAGTAGAGGAAGCTCTAAGATTCTTTGAAAACGTACAGTCTATAAAGAGAAAGATACAGACCCTATATGATGTAGGTCTGTCTTATCTAAGGTTAGGACATCCCTCTACCTCTCTTTCGGGTGGTGAGGCACAGAGAATAAAGCTGGCGACAGAATTAAGTAAAAGAAGTACAGGAAAGACTATATATATTCTTGATGAGCCTACCACAGGACTACATTTTGCAGATGTTCATAAGCTAATAGAGATCTTAACGAGATTCTGTGAGACAGGGAATACAGTAGTGGTTATAGAGCATAATTTGGACGTGATTAAGACGGCAGACTATATAATTGATATGGGACCCGAAGGTGGAGATAAGGGTGGTACTGTGGTGGTTCAGGGAACTCCTGAGGAGGTTGCAAGGAACAAAAAATCCCATACTGGTCAGTATCTTAAGAAGTACCTTAATGATTAAGTAGATCTAATTAAAAGTAAGTGGTAGGTTACTTATCGAAAAGGCGGGGCATGTCAAAGCTGTTGTAGGGGTAATGGTATTGATGTATAGATAGATGGGGGGGTTATGGTGTCGAATTTTTTTGCAATGATATCTAGAATGAAATTCATAGAGCGGTGGTCACTTATGCGTAACTCAAGACAGGAGAATTTGAGTGAACATTCTCTTGAGGTCAGCATGCTAGCCCATGCGCTGGCGATTATAAGTAATGAACGTTTTGGCAACAACCTTAACGCAGAAAAGGCAGCACTTATAGGGATATATCATGATGCTTCAGAGATTATAACAGGAGATATGCCGACACCTATAAAGTATTTCAATAAGAATATTCAGGGGGCCTATAAGGAAGTAGAAAAGCATGCAGCCAGAAGACTTCATCATATGCTACCTGACTATATGCAAAAGAGTTATGAGGATGTCTTCTTCCAAGCCAAAGAGGATGCCTACCTATGGAAGCTAGTGAAGGCGGCAGATAAGCTGGCAGCCCTGATAAAGTGTATAGAGGAAGAAAAAGCAGGTAACACGGAGTTTATCAGTGCTAAGAAATCCATTCAAAAGCTAATTGAAGATATGGATTTAAAGGAAGTAGAAGTATTTATAGAGGAGTTTCTACCTGCCTATAGTAAGACCTTGGATGAGTTAAACTAGATGAGTTAGCAATTATAGATGACAGCCAGTAACACTTATATCTGACCATACTTTTAAGACAAGTTCCTGTAATTGATTATTAATGTTAATTCTATAATATATTTTGGGGAGATAACAAATGATTACAATTGATGGAAAATGGATTATGGAGGGACTGGATCGTTCAGATGCAAGAAGAATAAAAACCATAGAAGAGCTTAGGAATCATATAGATAAGTTTGGATTTTTGCCCTTTTTCAAAGGTGGAATTGAAGGCTTTTCTCTTGAAGAGCTTACAGTAGCTGATTCCTGGTGGTCAGGAGATATTTCAGAGGACCCATGGATGTGGAGAGAGATAATAGCAGGTGAGGGCAAGATTGCTTATGGTAAGTTATTTAGGGGTAGAGCAGGCTTTATCTCTAGAGACTGGTTTCCAATCTTTGCGTCTTATCGTAGAGACGGTTATGATTTTGATAGCAGATACGAGGATGGTTTTGCAAGCAGAAGGCAGAAGAAGATAATAGATATACTTAAGGAGTATGATAAGCTACCTTCCTATGAGCTTAAGAAACTTGCGGGATTTGGTAAGGAAGGGGAGAAGAACTTCGAGGGAACTATCTCAGAGCTTCAGATGAGAACCTATGTTATTATTCGGAGTTTTCGTAGAAAGAGAAATAAGAAGAATGAGGAATATGGTTGGTCGGTAGCAGATTATATGCTAAGTGAAAAGCTGTTCGGAGATGAGCATGTACGTAGTGCCTATGGAATGAGTGCTAATGAGGCTAAGGATAAGATTATAAATCATTTACTAAAGTTATTTCCTGATACTGATATAGGTGAGGTAGAGAAGTTAATAAGGTAATATAATAAATATTAGGGGGATAATTATGAGTATGATTAGTGTATGTGGCACGGATTGCTCCACATGTTATTGCTATGGAGAACTGTGTAAAGGCTGTAACGAGCTTCAAGGAAAGGTTTTTCACATGCCAGAAGGAAAAGCATGTAGAATCTATGAATGTACGGTGAATACCAAGAAGTATAGTAGTTGTGGAAAATGTGATAAGCTTCCATGCGATATATGGAGAAGTACAAGAGATCCCAAATTTTCAGATGAGGAGTTTGAGGAAAATATTAGGGAGAGAATGAGTAATCTGCAAACGAATTATAAGTATAATACAAAACCTCAGAGCTAATTACATTAGCATCTGAGGTTTTATGCAATATAAATTATTATAATCTATTATTTTATGACTCCTCGAAACGATAATTCTTTAGAAGTTGCCCAAATACAATACATATGATTGCTCCTGCCAAGCCAAGCACAAACATCATAACCGCAGCTCCGGAGCCCTTACCGTCTCCAAATAATAAGGTTAACCACTGCTTGTTCTGTGTGTCTACCATCATTGGTTCCCAGACCTTATCCACCAGCAGTCCACCTAAAAAGAAGCCGATTGGTATTGTAAAATACTGCAGTGTATTGCGACAAGAATACACACGGCCCTGCATATTAACAGGAATCGTTGTTCTTAAAATCACATCTAGGTTTGCACTCATCAATGGTACAACAAACCATCCAAAAAACTGACCAATACACTATAATAGAGGCGTCCTAGTAAATGCTAAAATGAAATTATCTATAGTGAGAGAAAATAGCATTGTACCTATAATCACTCGAATTCGATTCTTCGGCTTTGGAAGAAATGTCACTAAGAGACTGCCAAGCAAGGTGGCAATTCCAGCACATGAGGTCACGATTCCTAATACTTTGTCCCCGCCATTTGCCCTTGGAAGTATATAGGCCGGGAGGGTAGCATCAAATGCTGATGCTACTAAGTTAACACCTGACAAGAATAGAATCAAGTGTAATATCATAGGATTCTCCTTAAGATAGTGAAGTCCTGCTTTTGAACTCTATTGTTGCCTGGTGGTAAAACCACCGGCATTCACGCTTTTGCTTACTCCCACTCTATTGTTGCCTGGTGGTAAAACCACCGGCATTCATGTTTATGCTTATTCCCACTCTTCATTTCATATCATCAGATATATATTAAACCTTTTAAATTAGCCATTATTAGAACGTTCATTTCTGTTCTATCCGTCTAATTTGGATACATTTATAATTAATTTTACCCGTTCCAGTCCCAGTTCCAGTAAGAAAATGACTCTTATCCAACATTAACTGAATTTACTTGTCATTGTAAACACCATATTTTTTAAGTATTCTAAAGAGTGTTACAATATATATAATGAGTTAAAGAACTATTGTCTCCACTTCTACTTTTTATTCACCTTATGACTTTCCCAGCTTTTAACCAAATTCATGGCTACCTCTTTTGGATCATCTGCTTGAGATATGACAGAAACTACAAAGAAACCTTCTACTCCAGTTTTTGCAAGTTCCTCTATATCCTCCAGCCCAACCCCTCCTCCTATAACTATAGGAATAGGACTGAGTTTTGCAAC
>JAAYPG010000050.1 GCA_012519905.1 Clostridiales bacterium
CCCGGAATGTCAATCCATCTCTTTGCTCCCTTTACTTCCTCGGCAAATAAAATAACAGCGATTTGAAGGAATATACACAAAAAATACAGTATAGTAATAGGTCTAATTTTAATTATTGGAAGCTTCCTAATATATAGTCTATAATCAATCTTGGACACGAATAGCATTATAAGTATTCCTGCCCCACCCAGTAGGGCCTGTCTGGATAGATAATAGGTGGCATCCCCATAAATTCTTTGGGCATTATAGGACGATGTACTATATATCATGACCAAGCCAAAACAAACCAAAAATAAGATTAAAAATAGCAGACTATAGTCATAATAGCTATGAAGTTTTCCTCTTTTTGTTTCACCTGCTGTTCTTGCCATCTGATCTCCCATCTTTATTCATGTAATTCTTTGACATATTGCTTAAACATTCTGCCCCTTTGCTCATAATTGTCAAACATACCCCAACTAGCACAGGCAGGGGATAATAGCACTGCATCTCCATCCTCAGCCCTCTGGGCACTTACACGAACCGCTTCTTTTAAATCATTTACCATAATTATATTATTAAAGCCTTGTTTTCTTGCTGCATTAGCAATTATTTCTCTTGTCTCTCCCATAAGCACCAGGCATTTCACCTTCTTATTAAAGGAGGCTATCCAATCGTCAAAAGCCAAGCCCTTATCAAAGCCTCCTCCTATTAAGATAGTAGGACTCTTCATGGCCTGAACAGCCTTAATGGATGCATCAGGGTTAGTTCCCTTTGAATCATTGTAATAGCTTACTCCATCTATAGTATCCACATATTCAATTCTATGCTCAACAGCCTTAAAGGAAATGATGGCCTTATGTATGACATCCATGGGAATGCCCATCTCAATAGCTATTCCTACACCCACCATAACATTTTCATAGCTATGCTTGCCTAATACCTGTAACTCATTGACATTACATACATGTTCTCTTTTATCGTCGCTCTTAAAAACGATGTTATCTCCATCTAAATACAATCCATATGTAGGCTCATGCTCGCTAGAGAAATACATAACACGAGTTTTTAATTCCTTCCCTATCTTTCGAGTGTGAGCATCCTCATAATTTAGGATACATAATTTACTCATATCCTGGTTTACCGCTATGTTTTTCTTCAGCTTAATATAGTTATCCATAGTATGATGTCTATTCAAATGATCCGGTGTTATATTTAGTATGGCACTTATATCCGGACAAAACTCATGGATAGTCTCCAACTGAAAGCTACTTATCTCTATAATTGTTACAGATTCATCTGTTGTATCTAAAGCGATGTCTGTATAGGGATCCCCTATATTGCCTACCACAAAGACTTGCTTGTAGTATGACTTCAATATGTCTCCTACTAGGGAGGTGGTGGTTGTCTTTCCGTTGGTCCCTGTTATTCCTATGATCCTGCCCTTGGAATAACGATAGCCCAATTCTATCTCACCCCATATGGGAATGCCCTTAGCCTCAACCTCCAATACAAAATGATGATCTATAGCTATACCTGGACTTAGAATCATAAGACTTATCTGTTCCAATTTCTCATTGGGGAATAGTCCAATATATATTTCAGGTTTATTTTCTTTTTCAAATTTATCTTCAAGAGTGCTTATATCAATTTTATTATTACCATCATATAAGATTACCCTTGCACCGATTCTTTTCAGTAGTTTAGTCGCTGATATCCCACTTTTTCCAGCACCAAATACCAGAACCATCTTATCCTTAAGGTCCATTCCAATCCTCCCAATTAAATTATACAATACTATAAACGGAGGATTTAGCCTCCCCCTTCTAATTGATTCCCATTAGAGCAATCAAACAAAGAATAGTGGTTATAATCGAGAATACAGCAACTATTCTGGTCTCCGACCATCCCTTTAGCTCAAAATGATGATGGATTGGAGCCATTTTAAATAATCTCTTACCTCCTGTAAGCTTAAAATAGCCTACCTGGAGTATAACTGATAATACCTCTACTAAATATATCATAGCCACTAATATGATAAACAGTGGCATCCTAAGCATATATGCTGCTGAGGCCACAAATCCTCCTAAGGCTAGTGAACCTGTATCTCCCATGAACACCTTGGCAGGATATACATTATATAGAAGGAAGGCCAGTAGACTTCCTGCAACTGCACCACATATAGGAGAAATGCTACTACCCATTCCTATTGATACTACCGTGAAAAATGTAGCTATGAGTACTGTAACACTTGATTCAAGTCCATCAAGACCATCAGTGAAATTCGAACCATTCACAGTACCAAGTACTACCAAAAACATAAGTGGGATAAATAGATATGATATATCGACGTATTTACCCCCTGAAAAGGGTATAAGCATTAAGGTCGCATCCTCAACAAAGTTAACCAAATAAAATCCAAATACCGCCGTTACTAGGATTTGCCCCAGTAATTTTTGCCAAGCCCGAAGTCCCATTGAACGTTTCATTACTATCTTTATGTAATCATCCAAGAATCCGATGATACCAAAGCCTATAGTAGCAAATAATACTGGTATAATATCCTTATTATCCTTAAGATAAAAAAGGCAGGTTGCTGATATACTTAGAACAATAATAATGCCACCCATGGTTGGCGTTCCTGATTTTTTTAGGTGTGATTCTGGTCCGTCATTTCTAACATATTGACCAAACTTCATCCGTCTCAAAAATGGTATTAGTATTGGGCATAATACTACACATACACCAAATGAAATAATAACTGGCATTATAATTTGAAAATCTGAAAAATTCATGTAAGCTCCTATCCGCCCATATATTGGCTTAATTCTTATGTGATATACAGAGTACAAGCACACTGTAAGCACTTGGCTATTATACTTGATTGGTTTCAAAATAACAATATTATATAGGCCTGAAATATCATTTTTTATTTGGTACCCGGTACATTTTGAGTTTGTACCCGGTACAGTTAGTAATATAGCACTAGGCCACTCTTTCTATTTACACTATCTCCCGGTAGGGGAAACTGCTCTGTTACAACTTCACCCTCTCCTGAGCTATAGACATCTCCGAAATCATATATTTTTAATAGATCCTTCATTTCCTTTTTTGTTTTCCCTATAAAATTAGGTACCTGGAATGTCCCCACATCATAATTCTTTAATTCCTCTTCTGTATATTTTGCTTCTATTCCCATATAAGGGAGTATATTATCGAATAATTCTGCGATTACTGGTGCTGCTATGGTTCCTCCATAATAGATTCCCACTGGTTCATCTATAAGGATTAGGGCAATAACCTGAGGATCATCAGCAGGTGCAAATCCAATAAAAGAAGAAATATATTTACCACTTCTTCTAGGTAGTTTCTCAGAAGTAGCTGTTTTACCTCCTACACGAAAGCCTGGAAGATAAGCTCTTCTACCTGTACCATCGGCTACTACGCCCTCTAAAAGCTCTTTCATAATCTGCGAGGTTTCTGGGCTAACGACATTATCAGTAGTATTATACTCTAATGTCTTAATTATCCTTCCATCAGGAGCCTTAACCTCTAGTCCAAAATGAGGTGTTACTAATCTTCCACCATTTATGATGGCGCTGGTAGCTGTAAGCAGTTGTAAGGGAGTTATCTGGAAGGACTGACCAAATGACATAGTGGCCAATTCTACAGCACCTATATTATCTATGTTATGCATAATGGAGTTAGCTTCACCAGGAATATCTACTCCGGTTCTACTAAAGAGTCCAAGCTTTCTATAATATTCATAGGTTTTTTCAACCCCAACTCTTGCACCAATCTCCATAAATACAGGATTACAAGAGTTCTGTATTCCCTCTACAAAATTCTGGCTTCCATGGCCACCTGCTTTATGACATCTAATGATTCTGTCCTCAACCCGCTTATATCCGGGACAAAAGAACCTATCATTCAAATCTACTACCTTCTCCTCAAAGGCTGCTGTAGAAGTAATTATCTTAAATGCTGAACCAGGCTCATAGGTATCGCTGATACAGGCGTTTCGCCACATCCCATTCAATAGTTCGTTAAGCTTTTCTGAGCTTAGGTTTTCTCCTACATAATCCTGGGCAATTTCATTTATAAGATTATAAGGGTCATTTAGATTGAATTCCGGTGCATTTACCATTGCATATAATTTACCATTCTGCGGGTTCATAACAATCAGTTTAACATTATTGGCACTCTTAGCCTCCATAACCCTATAGGCAGCCTGCTCTGCATATTTCTGAATATTTACATCAAGACTTAGATATAAATCATTTCCAGGCTGTGGTGTAATCCTGCCTTCAGCGGCATTTTCTATCTCCACACCATATGCTGTGGTCAAGGTTAATATGGTTCCATTTATGCCCTTTAAGTAATCCTCGTATTTTACTTCCAGACCTATAACACCCTGGTTGTCACTACCGGTAAATCCAATCACCTTGGAGGCTAGGCTGTCATATGGATAGTAACGTTTGTAATCCTCATCAACCATTACCCCATCAAGCTTATATTCCCTTATTCTATCGGCTATTTCCTTATTTACATTGGATTTTACTCTTTCTATAGAAGAGCGCTTTTCCACTCTCTTTCTAATATTCTCTTCACTTAATCCTAGCTCTGTAGATAATACTTTTATTACTCTCTCTGGCTCTGTAATCTGACTATGGATAACTGATATTGTGCAAACCGGCTTATTGGTAGCAAGTTCAACACCATTAATATCATATATTTTGCCCCGTTCTGCTTTGATAGGTCGCTCCCTTTCATGAAGCGCCCTTGCTCGGGCTGCATAATCCTCTGATTTAAATATAATGAGATAAACCAGTCTCCCGGTCAGCCCCATGGTAGCCAGAAGGATGACTATAATTATTATTAGGATATTTCTCCTGTTATATGTCCTATTCTTTGCCATATCATCCGTCCTGAAACTCTTATCGTTTCATTTTATTACAAATGATACAGGTTTATTCATTATTAAGCTCTGCTTTATTCCCTATTACCCTAATTGGATTCATCCTCATCCTCATCTTCAACCTCAGAACCTTGCTCATAAGTCTCTTCATCACCAGAAGGCTGATCGTCTCCTAGATGATCATCTTCCTCTTGTCCTCCAGAGCTCTGCTCTTCCCTTTGAAGGTTGTCATCCGAACCTTGATCGTCCTGATTATCTGACCTATCATGATCATTAAGGTTGTTCTGATTATCAGTATTGTTCTGATTATCAGAATCATTCTGTTCATCTGCGTTGTCCTGATTATCAGCGTTGACTTGGTTGTCCTGCTGGTTGTTATTAGTACCTTCTGTATCCTCGGTTGAATTATCATCTGGTATTAGATAGTCTATTTCACCTTCAGGATATATTCCTAAGGCAGGAAGCAGTTCTTTCATGATACGACTGGTTAGCTTGGTAGCTATAGAGCTATCATCCTGACGAGCTACATTCTGAGGCTCATCAACTATAACATATATAACGACTTCAGGATTAATCGCAGGAGCAGCACCCAGAAATGACACCAAATATGTTCCCTCTCCACGGGGAAACTTCTCCGCTGTACCTGTCTTTCCTCCTATTGTATATCCATCTACCTTGGTATATTTAGCAGTTCCGAGCTCTACTGTCTGATACATTGACTCTTTAATAAATTCTGAGGTTTCTTTCGATACTGTCCGCCTAACAAGTAGAGGCTCTATTTTTTTAACAGTAGCACTCTGATCGTTCATTATCTCTTTCACCACACGAGGTTGGTAGTAATAGCCACCATTAACAAGAGATGAATACGCTGCAGCCATCTGAAGCATAGATACATTAAAAGTCTGACCAAAGCTACTTGTTGCTAACTCCGATGCATTAAGATTATTTAAATCTATAAGAATTCCACTTGCCTCTCCTGGCAGGTCAACACCGGTTTTTAATCCAAATGAAAATAGTTTTTGATATTTATAAAAAAGGTCTTTTCCTTCCATGGCAGCAATCTGCATCATAGCATCGTTACAGGATTTCACTAATGTCTCTGCCAGAGTTAATTCACCATGACCATATCTAGCACTACAGCTTATATCCCATCCTCCGACATGCTCACCACCATCACATAAGAAGGTAGTATTCTCTGATATTAGTCCTTCCTCCAAGGCGATTGCCACTGTAAAGGGTTTAAATGTAGAGCCCGGTTCAAAGCCTGAGCTTATTATGTCGTTTCTCCATAGTAGGTTCATTGCTTCTATTTTCTCCTCAAGGGTCATAGAGGCTAGCTGTTCCTGGCTATAGATACCCTCAAGATCTCTTGGCGAATTTAGATCATATTCCTCATTTGATGCCATTGCTAAGATTTCACCATTATTAGGATCCATAATGAGAACACCAATATTCTTGCTTCCGAACTCTTCATTGAACTCTCTAATATGTTTTTGTATTATTCTTTGAGCATTAACATCAATGGTACTAACTATTGTGTGTCCATGCTGAGGCTTTTTTACAATCCTCTCTATATTTAGTGAGGAGTCATAATATCCATATTCTCTTCCATTAGTACCATTAAGCTGATCATTATAGTATTCTTCTATTCCGAAGAATCCCTTATTATCAGCGGATGTAAACCCAATTATATCACTAGCAAGAGTATCATAGGGATAGGCCCTTACGTATTTTTCTTCAAACCAGAGACTCTTAATATCAGAGTTCTCTTCCATATGCTTTTTAAACTCCTCAATCTGCATCAATTGTAGGTTGTCCAAAAGTATCTTATATCGGCTATCTGGCCTTTCCTTCAATACATCATTAATTGTTTCAGGCTCTATATCAAAATAATTCTTTAAAGCTTCCAAGGTTGTTGGGATTTTATCAGAATGAAGTAAAAGATTTTGTGGATCTAGTATAAGCCTATAACGAAGCTCACTTCTAGCTAATACTGTTCCGTTCCTGTCTAGTATCTCTCCTCTTTTATAGGGTAGTACACCTCTTACATATGATTGCCTTGAAAGAACCTGCTTGGCATATCTTTCTCCATCTGTCTGCATTATGTAAATAAGTCTGCCAATCAAGCCTACCAGGAGCAAAGTAATAACACAAAATACAAGCAATAGTCTTGCTTGCATTCGTGATGTAAAGCTTTTAATTCTTACTGTAGGATTTCGCATCTATCTTAACCCCGTCCTGATTTAGTGTTTTATTTTGGTATATCTGCATATTGCCTTACATAGCTATCATCTGTTCCCTCGAAGGTAATCACTTCATTATTATTTGGATATACCATTCCGAGTTCATTTACAGCTATGCTATAGACATAATCAAGATCATATACCATATTTATCTGTTCATATGTGGCATCATTGTTGTTTCTCATTTTAGAAAGATCATTCTCCATAGTAACAATGTCCTTCTCCATCTTGCTCACCTGATGCTGAAGCATAAGAAATTCAATACAAAAATACAAGGTCGCAGCTATGGCTAGGGTAAGTACGAATAATGATGCCATACTTATTCCAGACAAATATTTTGGCTGCCTTTGTATCTGTCTCTGCCTATCAGGTGTAACAACCTGCCTTGGCCTCGCTTCTATTTCTCTTCTGCGTCTTTGGGGAACAGTCCTATAATCCTCCATAGCTTCCTGCCCGATATAAGCTTGCTTACGGGCTGTGTTGCCATCTATATAGTTTTTACTCGCATTATACCGATGTCTCTTCCTATTTGCCTCCATGCAATGACCCCTCTCTACTTCCCATTAGCTGTCTTTCTTATTCATAAGCTGTCTTTTCAAAAACTCTAAGCTTTGCACTTTTTGATCTTGAATTTAATTCTAATTCCTCTTCATTTGGTATAATTGGTTTTCTTGTTATAATTCTTCCCTTTGATTTCTTACCGCATACACATACCGGAAAATTTGCTGGACAGGTGCATGGGTTTTCACTGGTTTTAAAGAAGTCTTTTACTATTCTGTCTTCTAAAGAGTGGAATGTGATTATCAATAATCTTGCCCCAGGCAAAAGTAAATCAATCATATCCCCTAGAGTATCCTTTAATACATCAAGCTCATGATTAAGCTCTATTCTAAGTGCTTGATAAGTCCTTTTTGAAGGATGTCCAGAACTAGCTCGTATCTTTGCTGGTATAGCCGCTCTTATTATTTCATTGAGCTGAAATGTAGTCTCAATAGGCTTGTCCATTCTAGCCCTAACAATATGCTTGGCTATGTTCTTGGCAAATCTATCCTCTCCGTAGTTTCTAATTACCCTATATAGCTCCATTTCGCTATAATCGTTAATTATATCTTTTGCGGTTTTATTATTCCTCTTGTCCATCCGCATATCTAAGGGGGCATCCTCTCGGTAAGAAAATCCCCTTTCAGGTGTGTCTAGCTGATAGGATGACACTCCAAGATCAAGAAGAATCCCATTCACTTTCTCTATCTGTATATTATTAAGTACAGTCTTTATCTCTTTATAATTGCTTCGAATAATAGTTACTTTATCTGCAAATTCTGCCAACCTTAATCCTGCGGCCTCTATTGCAGCTTCATCCTGATCCAAGCCGATTAATCTTCCAGTGGAAAGTCTTTTTACTATCTCATAAGAGTGCCCACCTCCACCTAGAGTTCCATCTACATATATACCACTAGGATCAATGTTCATATTTTCTATTACTTCATCAAGTAGTACTGATTTGTGTTTAAATGCCATAATCGGCTCCTTACCTGGGATCTATGATTAGAAGTTAATACCATACTGTGACATATGCTCTGCTATAGAGTCCACATCATCAAAGTAATTATTCTTGTCCCAGCGTTCCTTATCCCATATCTCTATTTTGTTCAAAACGCCGACAAATACTATGTCCTTATCTAAAGCCGCATTCTCTCTCAGTCTGGCCGGTATTAGTATTCTTCCCTGTTTGTCTGCCTGACATGCAGCAGCTCCTGCCATAAAGTAACGTTGTAATTGTCTAGCTTCTTTTGTACCAGGGAGCGTCTTTAGCTTGTCCACGAATGTCTGCCATTCTGAATTTGGGTATGCAAAAAGACATCCATCAAGACCAAGTGTTATAACAAACTCTTCACCTAAGTCTTCTCTGAACTTTGATGGTACTATTATTCTTCCTTTTGCATCAATAGTATGGATATACTCACCCATAAACATAGACAGCACCCACTTTTCATGGAAGCGACTTCTACCACTTCGATGGTCTATTTCACCACTTCACACCACTTCGCTCCACTTATGAGTACATTTTATTATATAAATGGGATTTTAGCAAGTAGAAAAGCAAAAAATAAAAGCACAGAATCCCCAATTTTATTGGGATTTCTGTGCTTATACTCTTTCATGCTTACAAGATGTTGTTGTTAAAATTAAATACCGAACAAAATGTGTCAATATATAGACTAAAAAATATTATATAGGAATTTAGTCCCGAATTGTAAGATAATTTGTATTATTTGGCTTTTACTAATTTTACACGGTTAAAAATAATCATAGATAGAGATATTATAATTAGTAGTAGTGATATTAGCTGGGATACTGGAATTGATGTCCCCCAAAGGAAGAGCTGATCTATTCTTATACCCTCAATCCATAGACGGCCAAGACCATATCCAGCAAGGTATAATAGAATAATCTCTCCATCAAACTTCTTGTGCTTAGTATATATAATAAGAAATACTAGCAATGCAAGATTCCAGAGAGATTCATATAGGAAGGTGGGATGAACCTGAATATACTCAACCCCATCAATTCTTGCTATATTATCTCTTAACTCCATTATACGTTCAAATGTCGCCTGCTTACCTTCATATTTTGCTTGCAGATAGTTAATATCACTTGTCCTAAAATCATATGATACATCATAAGTATTCAACTGCATGGCAAAAAGCCCATTTGTATATTTTCCAAAGACTTCTCTGTTGAAGAAATTGCCCCAGCGGCCAATAATTTGACCTGTAACAAGTCCTATACAACCTGTATCTGCCAAGAGCCAGAATGAGTATTTCTTAATCCTGGTAAAAACTATAGCGCATAATATGGCACCAAATATACCACCATATATCATCAGGCCACCACTTCTAAAATTAAATATTTCCAATGGATTATCTTTAAACTCATCTAAGGAAAAGAGGACATAACCTAATCTGGTGAATATAACCGATACAATAATAGCTACAAGTGCAAAGTCCAAATAGAGCTCCTTATCCTGTCCCGTCTTCTTAGCCATCCATTCAGCTATCAGTAAACCAAATAGCATACCAAGCCCAATTAGAACACCATAAAATGCAATATGAAATCCAAATACATCTATACCAGTCGGAACATTTTTAAGCTCTATGCCTAAATTAGGAAACCTTATATTGGTTAAGGCTTCACTGCTAAGTAATATCGCCATTCTTATTCACCTCATTCTCCTTATATTTTTATTTTTATAGTATAAATACCCGTAACAAAAGTCTTAACTAATACTTATCTCCTAAAAGTCTAGCTTTATTAGTCTAGCTTGGCTTAAATGTTCTACACATTAAACCGGAACAAGATTACATCTCCATCCTTAACCACATATTCCTTACCCTCTAAACGAACAAGCCCCTTTTCTTTAGCAGCATTGTAACTACCACACTCTACCAAATGATCGTAATTAACTATCTCAGCCCGAATGAAGCCTCTTTCAAAATCGGAATGTATCTTTCCAGCAGCCTGCGGTGCTTTTGTTCCTACCTTGATAGTCCAAGCCCTTATTTCTTTGGGTCCAGCCGTTAGGTAGCTTATTAGTCCAAGCAAACGATAGCTTGCTTGTATTAATTTCTCAAGACCTGATTCTGAGAGTCCAAGCTCCTCCAAGAACATTTTCTTCTCATCATCATCCAGTTCTGCAATCTCCTGTTCGATCTGTGCGGATATAACAAAAACCTCTGAATTCTCCTGCTTTGCTATCTCCTTTACAACCTTAACATTGTCATTATTTTCTCCGTCATCCTTAAGGTCTTCTTCCTTTACATTGGCTGCATAGATTACAGGCTTTGAGGTAAGAAGGTTATAGGTTGCTATTAGCTTGATTTCCTCTTCGTCTGCTATAAAGCTCTTAGCCAGTTTGCCCTCTTCAAGGTGAGCTTTAAGTCTTTCAAGCAGCTCCAGTTCCTTTGCCTGCTCCTTATCATTTTTTGCACCCTTGGCAGTTTTACTGATTCTTCGTTCCAGAATCTCTATATCAGAAAATATCAACTCTAAATTTATTGTCTCTATATCTCTTTCAGGACCTATAGTTCCTTCGACATGGACTACATTGCTATCCTCAAAGCAACGCACTACATGAATAATAGCATCTACTTCACGGATATTGGATAGGAACTGATTACCCAGCCCCTCTCCTTTTGAAGCTCCCTTTACTAGTCCCGCTATATCTACAAATTCTATAATAGCTGGCAATATCTTTTCAGAATTATATAAATCACGAAGTACAGGAAGACGCTCATCCGGTACTGTAACAACGCCGATATTAGGATCTATGGTGCAGAAGGGATAGTTGGCTGACTCAGCCCCCGCCTTTGTTAATGAGTTAAATAAAGTGCTTTTACCTACATTGGGTAAGCCTACAATTCCCAGTTTCATATGTCTTTTCCTTCCGTATATAATATATGTTTTATTATGTCTATTTTAGTTTTTTCTTTTAGTAATAAGCCTGGCGGCTCCTTCTCAATCCCTGGTTTCAAAAACTGCCAGGATACCTTCATCGAACTCAACTCTTCCCTCTTCTGATATCAGCTCATTACTTACTCCTAAGCTGCTCCCTGCTTTTAAAGTAATTCCATCTAAGGGATACTTAAATCCTTCAAGCCTTAGCCCTTTAACCTGAAGGGAGAACGAAAGAAGTGAGATAAAATCACCATGTTGGTCGCGTTTATTAACGATAAAGCTTTTTCTTTTAAGATATATTTTATTGTTGGAATCCAAAATTCTAGCACAAACACCCTTATCAAGTGCTAGCATTAATAAATCCATATTGGATAGGGTATGGTCCAGCCTAGTTCCTGTTGCACCAACTAAGTCAACTAATGACGGATTAAGCTCCAGTGCTTTTTCAAACGCAATATGGGTATCTGTCTTATCCTTCATAGTAGGAAAGGTCTCAATCGGAATTGCCTTATCTTTATATTTGAGCAATACCCCTCTAGGGACCGAATCAAAATCACCAAGAATATAATCAGGTTCTAACTTTAATCTGTCTACCGTAAGTAGACCTCTATCAGCTGCAATTATGATTGAATACTCTTCCTGTAACAATAAGGATTTTACAAATTCCTCATCAACATATCCACCAGTTATAATTAATATTTTCTTTTCATTTAATTGGGTTGGTTTATTCATAGACACCCTCATTTCTCATTAGCCGACTGATATAATGGCTAAAATCATATGACTGACTAGTTGGAGGCAGAATGTCTTTCCTCATATTCCCGAAACACACTGTTATACTTGCTAATATTGTCTAGAATATCTCCACCAAATACACTGGTACCTGATACGATTACATTAGCACCAGCTTCAAGAACCTCCATTACATTATCAGCCCTAATGCCTCCATCCACCTCAATATCTATAGATAATCCGGCCTTCTCTACCTTCTCCTTCAAATCCCTTATTTTCTGTAAGGAGCTTGGAATAAAGGCTTGTCCTCCTGCCCCTGGCTCTACACTCATAATAAGGACCATGTCAACATCATTAATTACTGGTTCAAGCATATCTAGACCTGAAGCAGGATTTAAAGAAACACCAACCTTTAATCCCATATTCTTTATTTTTTCTATAGTAGCAGGAAGATCCGAACAGGCTTCAGCATGGACAGTAATAATATCAGCTCCCGCATCTCTAAAATTCTCAACTAACCTAATAGGTTCATTCACCATAAGATGTACATCAAAAACAAGCTTCGAGTTTTTGCGAATTGATTTTATCACAGGAGTTCCGAAGCTGATACCGGGTACATAATTTCCGTCCATGACGTCAATGTGCAAATACTGTACCCCTGCCCCTTCTATCATGTTTACTTGCTTTCCTAATACATTAAAGTCGGCTGCCAGAATAGATGGCGCTAGTTTTATCTCCATATTAGTCTCCATTCTGCTAAAACATTCAAGCTATCAATCTATCTAGTATCTTTTAATCTCCTTAAGCTCATCATATAAAGCCTTATAATTATCATATCGGATGCTGCTTATTTTGCCCTTCATCAGCGCTTCTTTAACAGCACATCCAGGCTCATTCAAATGCATGCATCCGATAAATCGGCATTTATCCTCATACTCATTAAATTCAATGAAATAGTCCTTAAGCTCTTCTTTTTCCACCTCATTGATATAAAGAGAGCTAAAACCGGGTGTGTCCATCACATAGGTATCTTCTTCTACATATATTAACTCAGAATGCCTTGTGGTATGCTTTCCTCTTTTAATCTTTTCGCTTACGCTACCTATCTCCATCTGGGCTTGAGGACAGATTATATTTATAAGGGACGATTTACCCACACCGGACGGACCTGCTAGCACTGTGGTCTTTCCTTTAAGCCTTCCTCGAATAGTCGATAAACCATCCTCCTGGAGTACACTTATGCTTATGACCTCATAGCCGCTACTTAGGTAGGTATCTATTAGAAGTTTAATTTCCTTTTTCTCCACTATATCCTTTTTATTAAAGCATATAATGGTATGAACCCTCTGACGTTGCATCATAATAAGAAAACGATCCAGAAGATTAAGGTTTGGAGAAGGCTCCGCTGCTGCAAATATAACCATTGCCTGGTCTACATTTGCAACAGCCGGCCTAATAATATCATTTTTTCTCGGAAGGATACGGGTAATTGTACCTTTTCCCTCAGGCTGATCACTGGTATCAATCTCTACGTCGTCTCCAACAAGTGGTTTTAGATTCTGCATGCGAAATATGCCTTTTGCTTTACATTCAAAAATCTCATTCACTTCTGGCACATGAACATAATAGAAACCTGCTATACCTTTAATTATCTTGCCCTTCAAACTATTCCTCCACTGCTGTAAATTCTACAATCCACACAAAAGGATCTCCTGCTTCATCCCTAAATATCTCACCGTCAACATACATTCTAACTACTCCGATGGATGTACTCTCCCCTTCAATAGAAATTGTTAGAGGAAAGTCAGAAATGGAAGTCATCTCGTTATAAACCTCGGTGCCATAACCATTTTGCTCCATCTCTAATATGATTTCAGCTTCACCATCTCCGACATAATCAAACGGATTGGTATCAATTGTTAGACTGCCCATATATCTATAATTACCAGAACCGGGAAGTTCTGTACCTGGGCTTCCAGTATCAATCGCTTCTGGCCCGATGCTTACTGTAACATTTATCTTAGTACCCTTATCTACTAACTCACCTGCAGTAGTATCCTGATAGGTAATCTGTCCCTTGGCATAAGTTTCTGATGTATCTTCGCTTACCTCGCCTAAAACCAGTCCAGCTTCGGTTAAGAGTGTTTTGGCTTCTGCGGTGGTCTTACCAATTAAGCTTGGTACTGCAGCCTGGACTATCTCAGGTCCTTTGCTCACATATACCTTAATAGTATCGCCCGCTTTAACAATGGATTCCTTAGGTGGGTCTGTGGCTATTACACTGCCAGCAGGTATCTCACCACTAAACATATCCTCCCTTACAGGCTTTAGTTCATATTCCTTAAGCTTCTGCTCTGCCTGCTCCCATGTGTTGCCGTATACATAAGGAATAGTAATCGGTTCAGCACCAATACTGACATACAAGACAGCCTCTGAGTCAACTGGGTAATCAGTGTCCCCTAAAGGATACTGTCTTATGACATAGCCCACCTCATACTCACTCGAATAATCCTCTTTAGGATTAATGTGCGCTGTAGGATTTACAGCTTTAATGGCTGCTATAGCGTCGTCTAGCTTATGGCCTATTACTGAAGGGAATTTGTAAGTTTCAACACCTGGATCCGGCTCCGGTGTAGGACTAGGCTCCTCAGTGGGTTCCGGAGTAGGAGCTTCAGTAACGATATTGTTATTATTATCAGGTTGCTTATCTCTACTTGGTAGTACAAAGCGAATAACAACAAATATGATGACTAAGGCTAGAATTACAATAGCTACTATGGACAAGACAGATATAATCTTCTCCATTTTAGAATCTACTGTGTCTAATTCTTCATCATCGTCATCAACTACTTTATTATTTCTAGGGTTGTGATATTTGTCACTATAATAAGCACTACTCTTAATTTTACCCAAATCTTCAGAAATATTTATAGTAGGAGAATCATTTGCCACAAATGCGGGAATTTGAACAAAATCCCCATCTGGATTGGCAAGGGCTCTCTTTAAATCAACAATCAAATCAGAGGCAGAGTGATATCTTCTCTCTGGTCTTTTCTGCATACATTTTTGTACTATTCTATCTACACTTAAGGGGATGTTCTCCTCAAGTTCTCTAAGAGGCATAGCCTCTCCTTGTATATGCAACATGGCTACAGATACATTATTATCCCCTGCAAAAGGTACCTTCCCTGAAAGCATCTCATATAAGGTTACCCCTAGAGAGTAGATATCACTTTTTTCATCACTATAACCACCCCTGGCTTGTTCTGGAGACAGATAATGAACAGAGCCCATGGCATTAGATGTAATTGTATTGGAATTTGAAGCCTTGGCAATACCGAAGTCTGTTACCTTTACCTTACCGTCTCTTGATATAATAATATTCTGAGGCTTTATATCCCTATGGATAATGTGATTATCATGGGCAGCTTCCATGCCCTGTGCAATCTGTATAGTTATCCCTACAGCTTCCTTTACCTCAAGCTTTCCCTTTCTTTCAATAAAGCGCTTTAGGGTTATACCCTCCACCAGCTCCATTACTATATAATGTAGACCCCCATCGTCACCAACATCATATACATTGACAATGTTAGGATGGGATAGTCCTGCTACCGATTGAGCCTCTCCTCTAAACTTATTGACAAAGCTTTTATCACTAGAATATTCCGGCTTCAATACTTTAATAGCAACAAAACGGTTTAGCCTTTCGTCCTTTGCTTTATAGACATCAGCCATACCGCCCGAACCGACACTATCAATGATTTCATATCGATCGCTGATAAACATACCAGGTTTTAACATGATTTTTCACCTCTTTTTCATACTTTAACTATTATGACTGTTATGTTGTCCTTCCCACCATTTTCATTTGCTTGTTTTACTAAGGTTTCTGCAGCAATCTTAGGATCATCTGCATTCTCCTTAATAATCTGCTCTATAGTCTCGTCATTCAACATATTAGTCAATCCGTCTGAGCACATTAGAACTATATCATCCTCTGCCAGTTCAACCTCAAAAAAATCAGGCTGGGCAGTCTCATTGGTCCCTAGCGCTCTTGTAATTATGTTCTTATTCGGATGAGCCTTAGCCTCATCCCTGTCCAGCTCACCTGTTTTAACCATGGCCTGTACCAGGCTGTGATCTTCTGTTATCTGTCTTATCTCCTTACCGATAACATAAAGTCTGCTGTCCCCTATGTTCGCTACATACATATCATTATCATATATAGTAGCCACAACTAAGGTAGTTCCCATACCCTCGTAATCAATCTGCTGCTTTGATTTCTCATACAGCTGCTTATTTGTATCCTTAATTGCTTCTTCTATCAAGGCTATTGGCGATTCAATATCGCTATTTCTAATATTCTCCGTAATAAATTCAACGCAGAACCTTGAAGCATAATCACCAGCATTATGTCCACCCATCCCATCTGCAACAATGAATAGATTTGGCAGATTACCAATGGCATTCACTTCACAAAAGACATAGTCCTGGTTTATCCTCCGTTTTTCCCCAATATCAGTGATTGAAAATGCTTTCAAGCCTGCACCTCCTCGTCCAACCCAAATATTTTATATTTTAGGCAAGTCTTCTCCAGTCCAATATATTATCAAATTATCATATAGGATGCAACTACCTATGAATATTTATTAGCTGTTTTGGTCAATATAGCTCTTTCTTAGTTGACCGCAAGCAGCATTAATATCTGAGCCCATTTCTCTTCTTATAGTAACATTTATTCTATATTTTTCAAGTATATTTTTGAATTTTTGAATTTTATTGCTATTAGATTTTACATAACTTCTTTCCTTTATAGGATTAATAGGAATCAAATTAACATGACAGTTATAACCTCTAAGTAGCCTACTAAGCTCTCTGGCATGCTCCTCCTCATCATTGATTCCTTCTACTAGACAATATTCAAAGGTCAGTCTTCTTCCAGTCTTCTCATAATAATAGGCAAAGGCATCCATTACTTCTGAAAGCTCATATTTATTAGCTATGGGCATCAGTTTCTTTCTTATATCATCATTCGGTGCATGGAGTGACAGCGCTAGAGTGATTGGAAGCTCCTCCTGGGCCAGGCGACGGATTTCCTCTGGTAATCCACAGGTTGATACGGTGATATTCCTTGCACTTATATTTAGTCCCTCTGAATCAGATAAGATACGTATAAAACGCACCAAATTATCATAGTTATCCAGGGGCTCTCCTGTTCCCATAACTACTACATTACTAACTCTCTCCCCAGACATACTCTGAATACGATATATCTGGTCAAGCATTTCAGAAGCAGTAAGATCTCTTTCTCTTCCACCTATAGTTGATGCACAGAAGCTACAGCCCATTCTACATCCCACCTGGGAAGAGATACATACACTGTTGCCATGATGATACTTCATCAAGACGCTTTCTATAACTCTATTATCACTTAGACGAAATAAATACTTTATGGTTCCATCCTTCTCAGAAACTAGACTATCTACCGCTTCGAGGACTTTTAGGGGATAGCGCTCTTTTAGCATGCTTCTTAAATCCTTAGGTAGGTTGGTCATATCATCATAGGAAGCCACCAGCTTTCCATGAATCCATTGGTAAATCTGTTTGGCCCTAAAAGCTGGTTGCTTATTATTTATTTTCATCTCATTAATTAATTCATCCAAATATAAGGATTTTATGTCCAAATGCTATACCTACTTTCCCTTCCTCATTCTGCATATAAAAAATCCATCTGTAGGATGGATTCCCTGCAGTAGTTGCAAATAACCGGCTCTGGTGGTATCCGAATGCAAAACCTCTGGTAAATACTTATCCAAGCTATCAGCAGTAAAATCATAATTTGTTAGGAACCATTTCATATTTTCTATATTCTCATGACGATTTATCGTACATGTACTATATATTAATATGCCCCCAGGTTTGACATAGTCAGAAACCACGTTTAGAATTATCCTTTGCAATTCTACCAGCTCTTTTTGTTGTTTTTGTGTCAATTTGTATTTTATATCATATTTTTTCCCTAATACACCCAAGCCAGAACAGGGTAGGTCGGCAATAACTATATCTGCTGTATTTATTATGTCAGGATCAGCAATAGTTGCATCCCACACTTTGGTATCTATATTACTTATACCCAGACGTAGAATGTTCTCTTCGATAAGCTTAATCTTATGGCCGCTTAAGTCCCTGGCCGATACTTTTCCTGCCTTTTCAGCAATATGAAGCGACTTTCCTCCAGGTGCTGCACATACATCCACCACAAAATCCTCACTGCCCGCCCCTGAGATATTCCCAACCAGCATAGAGCTTACATCCTGAACGGTAAATAATCCATCATTAAACGCCTTATAAGCTTCAAGATAATCAATATCAGTTAGAACAAAAGCATCCTTATGGTATGGATGCTCTACTAATCCTACCCCTTCTCCCATTAGAAGTTCCTTGAGCTCATTAGGACTAGTCTTCATACGATTACAGCGAATGGTAATTTCCTTCTCCCTTAAAGAAGCTTCTAAAATTGCTTCAACCTCTTCTATGGTGTATTGATCTAGAAGCATGGTGACTAGCCATTTGGGGGTTGAATATCTGATAGTTAGATACTCATTTATATCCTTAGCTTTATCAGGGTATTCTATATCTTTCATTCTTACTATATTTCTAAGATTTCCATTAACAAATCCTGAAAGCTTAGAAAATCCCCTCTTTTTAGCTAGTTTAACAGCCTCATTGCAGACTGCTGAGGCTGGTATGCTATCCATATATAGTAGCTGATATACACTGAGCCTCAATAGATTCCTTATAAGAGGCTTCATCTTTTTGACAGGCAAGGATGAGAATTGCTCAATTACATAGTCAAGGGTAAGGTAATGCTTTACGCTACCAGTAAAAAGCCTAGAAATAAATGCTCTTTCCTGCTTACTTTTATCCTGGCAGTTTCTTAAAGCCCTACCTAATACTCTATGGCTGAATTCCTCACCATCTATAACCTGAAGAAGCATGTCTAATACTATCTCTCTACCGTCCTTTTCTTTAGTCACGACGCCTTCCTCCAAACAAAAGAATTAAGCGTAGTAGCTGTAGAATCGTAGCGGCAGCGGCTGCCACATAGGTCAAGGCGGCAGCATCCAATACCTTCTTTGACTGTTTTAGTTCTTCATAATGAAGGATTCCTGCCTCTCCAAGGGTTTGAATCGCCCTTCTTGATGCGTTAAATTCAACAGGCAAGGTTACTAATTGAAATAAAACTGCCGTTGAGAATAGTATGATTCCAATGTTAATAAGGGTCTGAGATCCAGTAAGTAATAACCCTATTAGGATCAGTGGCCAGGCTATCATTGAACCGAAATTAGCCACAGGCACCAAAGCACTCCTGATTTTGAGGGGAGCATATGCATTTTGATGTTGTATAGCATGTCCGCACTCATGGGCGGCCACACCAATAGCTGCTAATGAATTACTTCCATATACTGAATCCGATAGTCTAAGGACTTTTTTTCTAGGGTCATAATGGTCTGTCAGTTGTCCATGTACACGCTCAATGGTTACATCGTATATTCCGGCACGATGAAGGATCCTCTCAGCAGTCTCTGCCCCAGTCACCCCAGAACTACTCCTAACCCTTGAGTATTTTGCAAATGTTGATCTTACCTTGGCAGATGCAGCCAAAGATAATATAACTCCAATTATTACAAGAATATATGTTGGATCAAAATAATAAGGAAAAAACATACATCCACCTTCTTTCATATCACAAGTATTTATTAGTTATAATCAGCTAAGCCTAGCCTAATATGGTACCCTTCTCAAGGGAATATCCTCTTAAAAAAGCATCGCAGCTTAACCGCTTTTTACCTTCTAACTGTAGCTCACGAATCTCAAGAGCATCTTCTCCTGTCATTACCGTAAATGAGTCCTTACCAACCCCTACTATCTGGCCAGGATCTCCATCCCCTGAATATTCTACTACATCAGCCCTCCAAAACTTTAGAATTTTACCATCAAGCTTAGTATAGGCACTGGGCCAGGGATTGAGTCCTCGAATCATCCGTTCAATATTTAGGGCTGGTTGACTAAAATCAATAGTACCCATATCCTTATCCAACATCTTTACATAAGATGCCAGCGAATCATCCTGTGGGATTCTTGGAGCGCTTCCATCCTTCAGCTTATCTAATGCCTCTACCACTAGCCTAGCACCTAACAGTGCAAGCTTGTCATGAAGACTTCCACCGGTCTCATAATCAGCTATAGGAATACTTTCTTGCAAAATCATGTCCCCTGTGTCTAACTTGACATCCATATGCATGATTGTTACCCCAGTCTCCTTCTCACCATTTAGTATGGCTGCTTGTATAGGTGAGGCCCCTCGGTATTTCGGTAACAAGGAAGCATGTACATTTATACAGCCATATGGCGGCATATCAAGAAGCTCCTTGGGAAGAATCTGTCCAAAGGCTGCCACAACTATAACCTCAGGTTCAAGGTCCCTAATTGTCTGTATGAATTCGGGATCTCGAACCTTAATAGGCTGATATATATTTAGATTATGCTTTAGAGCAACCTCCTTTATAGGAGAAAAACTAACTTTTCCCCCTCTTCCTCTTACCTTATCCGGTTGGGTTACAACTCCGATAATCTCATGACCTTTATCTATGATAGCTTCTAATGCCTCTACTGCAAAGTCAGGAGTACCCATATATAAGACTCTCATAATATATCTCCTTTTCCTAAATTAACATCCCAAGTGTATCTCGCGTACTTACAAGTACACAGATTTATCTTATTCTTCGTCCTCTTCTTCCAGATATACAACATCTCTAAGCTCATCTGTGACCTTATCAACGTATAATACACCATTAAGATGATCAATTTCATGGCATAAGGCCCTTGCCAATAGTTCAGTTCCTTCTATAGTAAACTCCTTCATATTCTTATCATAAGCTTTTACCTTAACATAGTTAGGCCTCTCAACAGTTCCTACCTTACCTGGCACGCTAAGGCATCCCTCGTCACCAATCTGACAACCATCAGTCGCAATAATCTCAGGATTTATAAGTATAATTGGGTCGTTACCTTCCTCTGATACATCTATAACAACCAAACGCTTTAAGACTCCTATCTGAGGAGCGGCCAGACCAACACCCTCTGCATCATATAGGGTATCCAGCATATCGTCAATTAAAACAAGTAGTCTTTTATCTACTTCCTTTATCTCTCTGCTAACCTTAGTAAGTACACTATCTCCTATTTCCCTAATGTTTCTAATTGCCATCGTTTTCCTCCTGTCTAAATATCCTACATAATCAAAATTAATTTATATATTAAAAATATGGACTAATCCGCTCATTGGTAGTTAGTAGCTACTCATTGGATTAAAGTCAAATTGAAGGCCACAGCCAGTAAACTGTCCTGAATAATTAAAGTAACCTTCTAAGTAGTTTTTTAGTCCCACTAGTATATCATAATTCTCATCCTTAATATAGATTACTCTTCTATATATATCCTTGGCTTTAGCTAAGCCTGCCGGAGCAGGTCCGATAATCTGAGATGCTATCTCATTAGTCCTAATATATTCCTTTAAGGCTTCCGCCACATGGACTACGGCTTTATCTGCCTTATCCTCCTCCTTAGAGGTTACTAGCAAGAGTAAAATATGAGCTGCAGGCGGATACTGCATAAGTCTACGATAGAGCATCTCCTGTTCATAGAATTCCTCATAATCCCCCTCTGCTGCCGTTATTATACTATAGTGGTCAGGATGATAAGTCTGAATAACCACCTCACCGGGAATGGCATCTCTACCAGCCCTACCTGCCGCCTGAGAGAGAAGCTGAAAGGTCCTTTCACTGGCCCTGAAATCTCCCGCATATAATGATAGGTCCGCTGCAATGATACCCACTAAGGATACTAGAGGAAAATCATGACCCTTGACAATCATCTGCGTACCCACGAGAATATCTGCCTTATGGTTGGCAAAGGCTGATAATATCTTTTGGTGCCCACCCTTATTCTTGGTTGTATCAGTATCCATACGAAGGACTCTTGCCCATGGAAACTCCCGTTTTACAAGTTCCTCAACCTTCTGAGTTCCTGTACCAAATGCGGCTATATACTTGGAACCACAGCTGGGACAGGTTCTTGGCATCTGCTCTTCATGCCCGCAGTAATGGCATAGAAGCTTATTATTTACATGGGAGGTCAGGGATATGTCACAGTGTGAGCATCTCATAACATGACCACAGCTTCTACAAGATACAAAGCCCGAAAAACCTCTTCTATTAATAAACAACATAATCTGCTCTTGCTTACTTAGTCTTTCCTCCATAAGCTCCTTCAGTTTTCTGCTAAATATTGATCTGTTCTTTTGCTTTAACTCCTCCCTTAGATCAACAATCCATACCTTAGGCGGGCTAGCTTCCTTTGCCCTCTTAGTAAGGGTATATAGCTTATACTCGCCTAAAGAGCATTTTCTATAAGATTCCAATGAAGGAGTGGCTGAGCCAAGTACAATAAATGCTCCTGTTAGTTCAGCTCTTTTTATGGCTACCTCTACTGCATGATATTTTGGGGTCGTCTCACTCTTATAGCTTCCCTCATGCTCCTCATCGACAATAATCAGCCCTAGATTCTTAAATGGTGTAAATAGTGCTGACCTAGGTCCAATCATAATATCTATCTCACCCTTTTTTGCCCTAAGGCTTTGGTCATATCGCTCACCATCAGACATTCTCGAATTTAAGATTGAGATACGCTCTCCAAATCTATCATAGAACCTATTAACAGTCTGATAGGTAAGAGCAATTTCAGGAATAAGCACTATTACCTGCTTACCAGCTGCTATCACCTCTGATATAACATCCATATATACTTCAGTTTTACCGCTACCTGTGATTCCGTGAATTAAATATGTGTAACGCTTTCCTTCATTATAGTCCTTTATAATATTCTCTACAATAGCTTGCTGCTCATCATTTAATCTAATCGGGGTCCGTGTAGAGCTTTTCTTATCAATTGGGTTACGGTAAATCTGCTTACTTTCTATTCTTATAATATCATTATCGATAAGCCAGTTTATAACCGGACTGCCTATATTTAATGTCTTTATAGTCTTATCATAGTCAAGTTCATTATCTGTAAGCAAGGCTTCGAGAACTCTCACTCTTGCCTTACTATTCTTCTTAAGCTGCTCCTCATATATCTGCCTAAGCTCGTCTATAGGCTTTATCCTTATAATATTTCTTTGCTCCTTAATCCTTACTGCCTTTTTTACAGGCATGACAGTCTTAAGAGCATCGTTCATGGTCCCGCCGAAGGTCTCCTTAATCCAGTAGGCAAGATAAATCAAATGACTTTCAATAACAGGAGCACCCTCTACTACAGAGCTTATGGGCTTAATCTTATCAAGGCTTATTTTAGGCTCAGTTGAAAGACCCACTATATAACCATTAATTAAACGGTTACCCTTACCAAAGGGAACAAGCACTGGAGCACCTATTACTGCCAGTGACGACAATTCATCAGGAATGGCATACTGGTATGTCTTGTCAAGACTTTCATGAGATATATCGATTATGATGTCAGCATAGCTATGATAAGACATATCAGCCCTCCTTTGTGTTCTTTATTTTTGGAGCTCAAGCGCTTCCCTCACAAGCTCCCTGTCATCCATATGATACTTTACACCCTTTATCTCCTGGTAATCCTCATGGCCTTTACCAGCTATAATTATGACATCTCCTTCTTCGGCATTATCTATACAATACTTAATTGCTTCTCTTCTATCAATAATCTTAATATATTTACCGGGGCCCTTCTTAACTCCTGTAATAATATCATTTACAATATCCTCTGGCTCTTCAAACCTTGGATTATCCGATGTAACCACAGTAAGGTCCGCTAATTTGGAGGATATCTCACCCATAAGAAATCTTCTGTCCTTGGATCGATTGCCACCGCAGCCAAATACGCACACAAGACGTTTAGGCTTATATTCCTTTATAGTAGTAAGAAGACTCTCCAAACTCATAGCATTATGGGCATAGTCTATCATTACAGAATAATTGCCATTCACAGGAACCAGTTCGACTCTTCCTCTTACCTTGATCTTACTTAAGGCTTGGCTGATGTCCTTCTCACTTACCTTAAAATGCCTACATATTGCTATGGCACACAGGGAATTAAGAACATTAAATTTGCCGGGAATATCTATAGCCACATCAAAATTCATAAGCCCCTGGGTTTTATAAGAAACCCCAAGATATCCAGGCTCATGAACCAGTTTAACATCGATAGCTCTAATATCAGCATTTTCAGAAAATCCAAAGGTCTCTACCTTGCAGCTATGCCCCTCCAAAATATCCTTGGCATATTTATCATCAATATTAATTAGGCCAGTTTTACATTGTCTAAATAATTGTCTTTTGCATCTAAGATAGTCATCAAAATCCTTGTGCTCTTTATCACCTATATGATCATAGCCTAGATTAGTAAAGACACCAAAGTCAAAGACAAATCCATCTATCCTATAATGCAAAAACCCTTGGGAGGAAACCTCCATAACCACACACTGGATACCAGCATCTACCATCTTTGCAAAGGTCTCTTGAATAATATAGGATTCTGGTGTGGTGTTACTAGCAGGAATCACTTCATCACCAATAATAGTCTCAATAGTACCGATTAGTCCTGTCCTAATACCTGTGTTCTCTAGAATAGATTTTACCATATAAGCTGAAGTGGTCTTACCCTTGGTTCCAGTAATACCTATAGTAGTAAGCTTACTTGCCGGATGCCCAAAATAAGCCGCTGACATAAAGGCCAGGGCCTTTCTAGCATTATCCACACGAATCACGGTAACATCCTTTGGTAATTCAATATCCTTCTCGATTACAATTGCCCCAGCTCCTTTTTCTATTACCTGCGGAATGTAATCATGACCATCTGTTACTGTACCCACAATAGATACAAATACCGATCCCTTCCCTGCTTTTCTTGAATCATACACCAAATCTGTGACCAAAATATGTTCATCGCCCTGCAAGCAGCTATATTCTAACCCCTCCAACAAACTATCTAAATACATATATTCGCCTCCTATAATACTTATTTTACTTTATTATACTCGCATTATTTATAGAACTGTTGTGATTTCTGCTTAATATATGGCAAATAATGCTTTGTAAGTTTTTCATCTGCTACCTGGCACCTTATGTCCTTAGACTTAGAATAGCTACTGCATCTAGGTTTCCTATTATTTTCTAAGTATACCATGAATGGTAAGACTTGAGAACTGCCAAATAAGAAAAGTCATGGAGATTAATGCTTCTAAGGGCTCTAAGCCAGTTTGTCGTTTTGTAACATAATATGTAGAATAACACAGAATAATATTACCAACAAGAAATTATACAGACCATAAAACAAAACATTCCATATAAGAAAGAGTGATTATAAATATGAAGGCAAAATATACTAAAATACCATATAAGAGAAAGAAAGTATCCATAACATCAAGCAAGAATAAAAATGATAACTCATCCCTAAGAGCAGAAATTGTAGAATACGCTATGCGATTTATTGGTAATCCCTACGTCTGGGGTGGCACCAGCCTTACGAAGGGTGCAGACTGTTCCGGCTTTGTCCAATCTGTATTCAAAAGTAAGGGTATTAAACTACCACGAACATCAAAAAAACAAGCAAAAGGTGGCAAGACGGTTTCCATAGGTAAGCATAAACCGGGAGATCTATTATTCTATCGTAAGAACGGGCAAGTAAACCATGTCGCATTATATATCGGAAATAATAAGGTGATACATGCCAGTAATCCGAAGTCTGGAATAAAAATATCAAAATATGATTATCGAAAACCCTATAAAGCAGTTAGTTATATTGACTAATCCTAATCTAAAGAGGAGCCTCTCGGCCCCTCCTTTTGAGTGTTAAATATCAAACACCTCTATTATTTTTTTCAACCTAACCATCCCCTTTCTAACTATACTAACCGGACCGGTCAAAAATATTATCCCACAGTTTTTAGCAGATGTATAGGAATAGAATCTTTATATTCATTTTCTCCTATATACAATTTTTCGAATGGTATCCTCAGTCAAGTGGTATTGTTCTGCCAGATCAGCAATTGATACCCCTCTTTTGAATAATCTCTTAATTGTAGCATTTCTTCTGTCAATTAATTGTCTACTACCACTTATACTACCCCAGCCTGCCTTACTAGTTTTTTTGGGAATATAGACCAGTGTCCCCTCAACATATTCCTGAATCTCCTTTAGTAGGTGGGCAGGCAACACCTCTGAACCCTTCTTGTAATTCAAACAGTTTACCCTCCATTAACTTAATGTTTCCTTGTCTTTCTTCGACTAAGTTTCTCATTAAGTCCACCTCCTTCATTCTTATTTAGATACATCTCTATCTACCTGTTATTAGCTCAGCACTTTCCATCTTCAGCTA